>JAHJDG010000188.1 GCA_018812265.1 bacterium
ACGCACATTCTTCAATACGTGAGTCCGCGGCATCAGGAACGAGCGGCCCGGGCCCTGCGGGAGGTTCTGGACGGACGACCCGTCCAACTGGACTGCAATCTGGTCCGGCAGGATAACGGGGAGATTACCGTTTTCATTTCGGCCAATCCCATGTTGGAAGGCGAGGCCGTCACCGGAGGCTTGGGGGTGGCCAGAGACGTTACCGAGAAGCGGCGGCTGGAGGAACAGATCCGCGAATCGGAGCGCCGCTACCGGGCGCTGACCGAGAATGCCTACGATGCGATCATGCTGGTGGAGCCGGAAACCTGCATAATTGTGGATGCGAATCCGCAGGCCGAAGAGCTGACCGGCTATACTCGCGCCGAACTGCTGAGGATGTCGGTACTCGATCTTCGACGGCGAAATCAAGCCAAAGAGGTGAAAGAGCGTATTGAGGCGGTGATGTGCGCCGGCGTGGGTCGTTTCGAGGACACCCCCCTTATTCGCAAGGACGGCTACGAGGTGTTCGTGGATACGGCCGCCAGCGTGTATGAGTTGGAGGGAAAACGATACTATCAAGCGATCATTCGCGATATCTCCCAGCAGAAGCGAATGAACGAAGCGCTGCAGAAGCGGATTCTGGAGCTTCAGATTCTTGCCGAAGTCAGCGATGCACTACAGTCGGTGGTGGACCTGCCAAGCGTAATGGGCATTGTTCTTACCGGAGTGACGGCCGGCAAGGGGCTGGGCTTCAATCGTGCCTTTGTGCTCAGCTATAACAAGCAGACCAGTGAAATGCGGGGAGAAGCGGGATTGGGTCCGAGCTCGGCCGAAGAGGCCGGCCGCATCTGGGCTGAACTCGCCACGAAGCCCATGTCACTGTCCGATATTTTCGAGGAACGATTGCATCGGGCGTCGTTTGAATCGGATGCGACGTTTGAATACGCGCGCCGTTTCATCATTTCGCTGGATGACGACCTGAACGTCTTTGCCCAGTCGGTGAGAAATCGTGAAACCATCCGGGTGGATCGTCGCGTTCAGGATCCGCATTTGCCGGAAGATTTCGTCGGTCTGTACGGAGCCGAGGAATTCGCCATTGTGCCTCTCTTGACCCGCGATGACGTGATGGGAGTTCTGCTGGTGGACAACCTGTTCACGCGGCACCCGATCCGCGATGATGATCTCAATCGGCTGAAACTCTTTGCCAACAGTGCGGCCTCCGCCATTGAGCGCAGCCGGCTGCTCGTGAGTCTCGAACGCCGTCTGCATGAGCTTACGCTGATCAATCAGGATCTGAAGGTCAGTCGTGACCGGTTGATCCAGACCGAGCGGTTGTCGGCGATCGGTGAGGTGGCGGCTAATGTGGCTCACGAAATCCGCAATCCGCTAACCGCCGTTGGCGGATTCGCCCGCAGCATCTACGGATCGCTCCCGGAAGGCGACAAGAATCGGCGAAAGATCGAAGTCATCCTTGAAGAGACGGACCGGCTGGAACAGATGCTGTCGTCGCTTCTCGAGTTCACGCGTCCCGCGGTGCCGCGCTTCACGGAACTCGATCTCAACGGCCTTATTCTGCAGACGATCCATTTCATGGACGCCGAAATCGAGGCGAACACCGTGCGGGTGGTGTTCGAACTTGACACCGAGCTTCCGCGGGTCTGGGCTGACAGCCAGCAGATCAGGCAGGTGCTGCTGAATATCATACGAAACTCGTTGCAGGAGATGAAGAACGGCGGAATCCTCACGATCTCAACGCAGACGTTGCGGGATGAAGTCGCGATGGCCGTGCGGGACACCGGCCCCGGAATTCCTCCCGAGAATCTCGAAAAGATCTTCGAGGCGTTCTTCACAACGAAAGCCGCCGGCTCGGGTCTTGGACTGCCGGTCTGTTCCCAGATTATCCGCAACCACAACGGCCGAATCGAGGCATCGTCGCGTCCGGGGGAGGGAGCCCAGTTCATAATCACTTTGCCGGCTGCGGGAAAGCTACTTGATTCTTACTGAGGTATGAGCTATATTTAGAACTTTCAACGTACAGAGCCAAGTGGAGAGGTATCTACCATGCTGAAAAGTGCTGCCCGTGCTGCCCTCGTCCTCGTGATTCTGGCGGTAGCAGTGGGGTGCAAAACCGGACCCAGTCAAGCCGAACTTTTTGACCGGGCTAAGAAGGCACAGGAAGAGAGTAACTTCGCGGGTGCAGTGGAAGCCTACCAGGAAATCGTCAAGCGCTTTCCCTCCTCTCCCGAGGCACCCCAATGCCAGTTCATGATCGGCTATCTTTATGCCAATCACTTGAATAATATGGATATGGCTGGTCAAGCATACCAGAAGTTTATTCGTGACTATCCTGAACATGACCTCGTGAAAGATGCCCAATGGGAACTTGACCATTTGGGGAAGGATGTCAACGAGATCGAGGAGCTGAACCAGATTTTGACGCGTGATTCTGCCGAGGCCAAAGCTGATACCGCAAGGTGATGGCCTATTTTTATGATATGTAAACGTTTAGATCCCCTTCTGGGGATCTTTTCGTTTGATCGGAACTTTATCGCTATGTGAAATGTTTACTCCACGAGTTTCAATCCATACCAACTGTTTCGACAAACACTTACAAGACGCAAATGGACCAAGACATCCGTGAACTGACGCACCGGATCGAGCGCGAGTCGGAGCTCGCCGACCGGGTCCTGACAGAAACCGGCAAGCTGCTATTCGGTCAGCGCTACATGATGGAACGGCTGATGATCGGGCTGTTCGCCGGAGGCCATGTGCTCCTTGAAGGGGTGCCCGGTCTAGCCAAGACTCTGGCGGTGAAAACACTGGCCGCCACGATGCAGGCCAAATTCCAGCGGATTCAGTTCACCCCCGATCTTCTGCCGGCCGACTTGATCGGGACGCTCGTGTACAATCAAAAAGACGGACAATTCACGACGAGGAAGGGTCCGATCTTCGCGAACTTCGTGCTGGCCGATGAAATCAATCGCGCCCCCGCCAAGGTTCAATCGGCCTTGCTCGAAGCGATGCAGGAGCGGCAGGTGACGATCGGAGACCACACCTTCCCGCTGACCGAGCCGTTTCTCGTTCTGGCCACGCAGAATCCCATCGAGCAGGAGGGAACCTACCCGCTTCCCGAAGCGCAGGTGGATCGTTTCATGCTGAAGATCAAGATTGACTATCCGCGGCGGGAGGACGAAGTCCGGATTATGCGCGCCTATTCCAAAGCGGCCGTACCGGACGTGGCGGCGGTGGTGGCGGCCGATGAAGTCACCAAGATTCGCGGGTTGATCGAGACGATTTACGTGGATCCGAAAATCGAGAACTACGTTCTGGACATCGTGTTCGCCACCCGTCAACCGGAACAGTTCAAGCTGACCGATCTGCGTCCGCTCATTCAGTACGGCGCTTCGCCCCGCGCGTCCATTTATCTCCTGAAGGCGGCCCGCGCGCACGCGTTCCTTCGTCGTCGCGGCTACGTCGTTCCCGAAGATATTCGAGCCATCGGGCTGGACGTATTGCGCCATCGCGTGACGGTCACCTACGAGGCCGAGGCCGAGGAGATCTCGTCGGAGGACGTCGTCAACAAGATCTTCAACGCCATCGAAGTGCCGTAGTCCCCCGTATGGACACCCGCGAAATTCTCAAGAAAGTCCGCCAGATCGAGATCAAAACGCGCGGTCTGGTGAACGAAGTCATGTCCGGCGAGTACCACGCCGTATTCAAGGGCCGGGGAATGAATTTCTCCGAAGTCCGTGAATACCAGATCGGCGACGACGTGCGCTAGATTGACTGGAACGTGTCGGCGCGCATGGGACATCCGTATGTGAAGCTATTCGAAGAGGAGCGCGAGCTCCTCGTAATGCTGCTCTGCGATGTGTCGAGTTCTTCGCATTTCGGGTCGGGCGAAGCGCTGAAAGTCGAGATCGCCACCGAACTGGCGGCGGTGCTCGCGTTTTCCGCCATCAAGAACAACGACAAGGTCGGCCTGCTGCTGTTTACCGATCGAATCGAGAAATATGTCCCGCCGCGCAAGGGCCGGACTCACATCCTTAGAATTCTTCGCGAGCTTCTGACCTTCGAGCCTCAACGCAGCGGAACCGACATTCGGACGGCTCTCGAATACATGAATTCGGTGGTGAAAAAGCGGGCGATTGTCTTTCTGATTTCGGACTTCATCAACGAAGGCTACGAGCGCGCGGTGCGAATCGTCGGCCGCAAGCATGACCTGACCGCCGTGCATCTCTATGATCTCCGCGAGTATGCGCTTCCCGATGCCGGTCTGCTGCGGGTGCACGACGCCGAAACCGGCGTGCCGCTTTGGATTGATTCTTCCTCTTCGCGGGTTCGGCGTCAGATCGAGGCCGGCTTTCGGGCCTGGCAATCGTCGGTGCGCGGCGAGTTCATGCGATCCGGCGTGGATTATCTGGCGCTCGGCACGGATCAAGACTACATCCGTCCGCTCGTAAAATTCTTCAAACAACGGGAACAGCGCCGGTAAGATGCGGGTCTTGATCTGGCTTCTCATATGGGTGGTGTTTCCCACGCTCGCTCTGGGCGCGCAACTGGAAACGAGCCTTATTCCGAACACCGCGCACATCGGCGATACGCTGCAATTGAGGATTCGCGTGAAGGGAGCGGAAGGCACGCCGATTCGTTTTATTCCGCCGGATAATGAGGACTTCGTCGTTCTGCGCGTGGATTCCTCGAACATCGGCGCGGCCAATGAAATCTCCTTCATTCTGGCGCTGTACGATCTCGGACAGTTCACGCTCCCTCAGTTGCCGGTGCTCGTGGGATCGGCCCCCGCCGAGACGTTGTGGACTCCGTTGCTCAGCGCCACCATTTCGCCCCTTCTTCCCGACTCCGCTCAATCTCCGCTGCCCCTCAAACCATATCGCAGTCATCCCTTTCAGTGGCGCGAGCTTCTCGCGTGGTGGTGGATCTTGGCTTTGGCGGTCATCGCAGGGATTGCCTATTGGCTCTGGCACCGCTACAGTCGTAAGAGCACGGGAGCGCCGGGCGCACCGAAGATTCCGCTGCTGCCTCCGCACGATGAAGCGGTACGGTCGCTGATCCTGCTTCGCGACAAGAAATATCCGGCGCGGGGCATGCTCAAGGAATTTTTCACCGAATACTCGCACGTCATGCGCCGCTATCTCGAACGTCGCTTCGAGTTTCCCGCCCTCGAAATGACCACCTTCGACTTGGAAAACGAGCTTGGCGACGGCAACTATCCCGCCAGCCTCGCCGAGCGTCTGCTGCCGGTTCTTCGCGAGGCGGATCTGGTGAAGTTTGCGAAACACGTTCCCGATTTCCAGCGCTGCGATGGTTGCATTGATCTTGGTTTTGAACTCGTAGAGCTGACTCGCTCGCGGCCGGAGAACACGCAGGAGGCGTTGGCGGCATGACGTTTGCGAATCCGCAGATGTTCTGGATGCTGCTCGTACTGCCGGTCATGGTGTACGTGCATTTCTGGTGGGAGAATCGGCGGACGAGCGACTTCCGCTATCCGACCATCGCCCACGCCGCGCGTTCAGTCAAGACGTGGCGAATTCGCTTTCGACACGTTCCGTTTCTGCTGCGGCTTGTCGCGGTCGCTTTGCTCGTCGTGGTACTGGCCCGGCCTCAACTGCACGACCGTGAGATCAAACGAAGCGTCGAGGGAATTGACATCATTCTTTGTCTCGACACGTCCACCTCGATGGCGGCGGAGGATCTTACGCCCAATCGCCTGGAAGCCGCCAAGAAAGTTGCCGCCGAGTTTGTGGAGGGGCGCTTCTCGGATCGCATCGGCATTGTCCCGTTTGCGGCCCAGAGTTTCACACAATGCCCGCTCACAACCGACTATTCGATCGTGGTGAGTCTGCTCGAAGACTTGCACATGGGAATGGTCGAGGACGGAACCGCCATCGGAATGGCGCTGGCCACCGCACTGAATCGTCTGCGCGAGTCCGATGCGAAGAGCAAGGTCGTGATTCTGCTTACCGACGGGCAGAATAATCGGGGTGAAATTGATCCCGTGACGGCCGCTCAAGCGGCACAGGCGCTCGGAATTCGCGTGTATACGATCGGCGTTGGTACGCGCGGCGAAGCTCCCTATCCGGTGGAAACGGTATTCGGAAAACGCTACCAGAATATTCCCGTCAATATTGACGAGGACATGCTGAACGAAATCGCGAAGCTCAGCGGCGGCCAGTATTTTCGGGCGACGGATAATCGCGCCCTTCGCAATATCTACGCCGAGATTGACCGGCTTGAGCGCACCCGGATCAGCGTAGAAGAATACCGGCGGGTGGCCGAGATGTTCGGACCCTGGCTTTGGGCGGCCATCCTGTGTATGATGCTCGACGTGCTGTTCGGGGCAATCGTGGTGAGGAAATCGCCGTGATCCGTTTTGAGCATCCGCTCCTACTCTGGTTTCTGCTGCTCGTACCGGTTTGGGTCTTCGCGTGGCAGTGGCTACTCGGAAGACGGAAGCGGCTGGCCGAGCGGTTCGTCAGCGGACGACTCATGGATCGAGTCGCCGCCTCGTTCAGCGAGCGTCTGCCGCGATTGAAAGCGATGCTGTGGGTGCTGGTGTGGAGTTTGCTCATCGTGGGAGCGGCGAATCCGCAAATCGGCACGAAACTCGAGGAAGTGAAACGCGAGGGCATTGACATCATCCTGGCCGTGGACGTCTCGAGCAGTATGCAGTGTGAGGATATCGCACCCTCGCGGCTGGAGAGCTCTAAGCACGAAATCCTGCAGCTTCTAAGCGGCTTGAAGGGTGATCGAGTGGGAATCGTCGCCTTCGCCGGTTCGGCGATCATGCACTGTCCCCTCACGACCGACTACGGAGCGGTGCGCTTGCTAGTTCGCGTATTGGAACCGAATCTGGTTCCCGAACCGGGAACGGCGCTGGCGGAAGCGATGAGTCTTGCGAAACGGTCGTTCAATGCGCCGGACGTAAAAAGCCGCGTTCTGGTGATTATTACCGACGGCGAGGATCACGAAGAGCAAGCCATCGAAACGGCGCGCGAAATTGCCGCCGAAGGCATCCGAATCTACACGATCGGAATGGGAACACCGCAGGGAGCTCCGATCCCGCTGAAAGACGAACGGGGACGGGATGTCGGCTTCAAGCGCGACAAAAATGGCGTCGTAGTGGTCACGCGACTGAACGAAGTCCTGATGGATCGCGTGGCGCAGGCGGGGGGAGGCAAATACCTGCGCGGGACGAGCAGTGGCCGGGAGCTCGGAGCAATCTGGGCGGACATCGGTTCGATGGAAAAACAGGAATTCGGCAAGAAACAGTTTGCGGCCTTTGAAGACCGCTTTCAGTATTTCGTTCTGCCCGCGCTGCTGCTCTTTCTGGCCGAGTTTTTCGTCCCGGAACGGAAGGGACGACGCCGGCGGACTCGCATCGCACTTCCGCATGCCGCCGAGGAGGTGAAAGGATGAACAGGCACCGGCTTTGGATAGCGGTCACGGGCGTGCTGCTCGCGATAGCTTGGGCGTGCGCGTCTCCGCGTCACGAGGTGAACAAAGGAAATGAAGCCGCTCAGAATGGCAGACCCGACGAAGCCCTGACGCACTATCGCCGCGCCCTCGAACAGCACGGCGACAGTTCGGTTGTACTGTACGACGTGGGAAACGTTTTTCACGAAAACGGCGAATACGAGCCGGCCGTGCAGGCCTTTCTGCACTCATTGAATCCGAAGGAATCGCTCTCTCAGCAGAGTGAAACGTTATACAATTTGGGGAACAGCCTGTTTCAGAGCCAGCAGTATGACAAGGCGATCTCCGCCTATATTGAGTCCCTGAAGCGGAACTCGTCCGACGAGCAGGCGAAATACAATCTTGAGCTCGCCCGTCGGATGTTGCAGGAACAAAAACAGGAACAGCAGCAAGACCGACAGCAGGATCAATCGGAACCGAAGCAGGATCAGCAAGACCAGCAACAAAAACCTCAAGAAGAAGAGAACCAGCAAGAGCAGCAGGACCAACAGCAACAGCAGCAACCGCAACCGAACCAACCGGAGCAAGAGGAGCATCAACAAACACAACAGGCTTTGCAGCAACAGATGACTCCCGAAGAAGCGGAACGGCTGCTTAACGCGCTTCTGCAGAATGAGCAAGATGCCCTGAAGGAGGCCCGCAAGGTGAAGGTTATGGCCAGAGCGAAGCGGGAGAAAGACTGGTGATCGGGCGGATCGGTTTGGCTCTCACCCTTCTCTGCGTCGCGGCTTACGCGCAAGAGCGATTCACGGCGACCGTGGATCGAACGACGTTGCGCGTGGGAGAATCGCTGCAGCTCATGCTCGTCTTTGAGGGAGCCGCATCCGGCGTTTCGGCTCCCGCAATGCCGCCGCTCGAAAACTTGCAGGTGGCGGGGGGACCTTTCACGAGTTCCAGCACGTCCATCGTCAACGGCCGCGTGTCTTCCTCGGCGTCCTTCACTTATGTGCTGCGGGCAACCCGCGAAGGTCCGGCGCGAATCGGCGGCGCCCAGCTCATCTACAAGAGAAAATCGTACTCCTCCAATCCGATCACCCTCACCGTTCTGCCTTCCACCGGCGGTTCCGTTTCTTCGACGGATCAGACTCAAGAAACGAACGACGTGTTCCTTCGCGTCTATCCCGACAAGCGGGAAGTTTATTTGGGTGAGCAGATCACGGTTCAGTATAAGATCTTTTTCGGCGTCCAAATCAGCAATCCCGAATTCGTTCAGATGCCGCGGGCGACGGGTTTCTGGATGGAGGACTTTCCTCTGCCGAAGGAGTTGCCGCTCTCCGACGAACTCGTGAACGGACGCTCTTACCGGACGGCAGTGATTCGCAAGACGGCGCTGTTTCCAACCACGGTGGGAGACTTGGAGGTGGAGCCTTTTGTGATCTCCACGAAGGTGCAGGCCCCGACTCGCCGCCGGTCGCGTGATCCTTTCGACATCTTCAACGATCCGTTTTTCCAGATGGGTCGGCAGATGGTTGCCGTGGAGGTTGCGTCCCCGGGTTTTTCGGTTCGCGTGAAATCCCTTCCCGAAACGGGAGTTCCCGCCGGATTCAACGGAGCGGTGGGGCAGTTCCGTGTGATCGCCTCGCTCGACCGGGCCTCCTGTCAGACCAACGAAGGAGTCACGCTGACGGTGAACATCGAGGGCGAAGGCAACGTCAAAATGCTGCCTGAGCCGGTCATCTCGTTCCCGCCGGACATCCAGTATTTCGATCCCGAGATCAGCGATGACGTGCAACGAGGCCGTAATCGCATTCAGGGTCGGAAGAGCTTCCGCTATGTGATTATCCCGCGCGCGCCGGGAGTGCAAACCATTCCTGCTTGGTCCTACCCCTATTTCGATCCGCAACGCCAGCAATACCTGACGTCGGATGTTGCCGAGCTGAGACTGAACGTCGAGCGGGGCACGGCCTCGTCGCTGCAACCGACGGTGCCGGTGGCGAGCAAACATGGAGTGAAGAATATCGCCACAGACATTGCCTTCGTGAAGACACAGCCGGGTACGTTTTCCAGCTATCAACAGTATGAGCCGCACACTGCGGTCGGATTTTGGCTGGGGATGTGCTTTCCGTGGATGGCTCTGGCCTGTGCGGCGGCGGCGGCACGGGCTCGAGAAAAACGGCGGGGACCGCTTCTGGAGAGACTGCGGGCTCAGCGACAGGCCGTTCATGAACTAAGCCGTGCGGATCGAATGGTCAAGCTGGGCAGAGTCGAGCAAGCACTGCGCAATCTGGCGGCGGCCGCCGATCAAGCGCTGTTCGCGGCCACGGGAATCTCGGTGCGGAACTCGACGACGGAAGAGATTCGCGAACACTGGGAGGCCGCGGGATCGGACGGCGAGCTGCTGAACAGACTGCTGAGCATTCGCGAACAATGCGACCTTGTGCGATTCGGAACGGCCACCGGATCCGCCGAGCGCTGCCGCAAGTTGATTGCCGACGCTCGGGACGTTATCACGGCTTTGGGCCGCTTCTCGACGGCGGGGGGGAAGCGTTCATGAGAAGGCTGATTTCGTTCTTCCTTCTAATGTTTTTCCTCACCAGTCTCGGCGCGCACGCGGATCCGCATTCGACATATGATGAAGGTGTGCGGCTGTATCGTGAGAATGACATGCCGGCCGCCATTTCGATGTGGGAGAGTCTGCTCCGGAGCAACACGGTCAGCGGACCGCTTCTCTACAATCTCGGCAATGCCTACTACCGGCAGGGAGAAATCGGTAAGGCGATTCTCTTCTACGATCGCGCCATCCGACGGATGCCGCGTGACGCCGACGTTCGTGAAAACCTCGAACTGGCTCGAATGGCGGTGGTGGACGAGATCGAGAGTCCGGTTCGGTTGGTGATCTGGAATTGGGTGGACTCGGTTCGCGATTACCTGAGTCTTCGCGAGTTGGCTACTCTGCTGCAATTCGTCGGGCTGTTGGCGGTGATTGTGCTGCTGGTTGTCCGCTTCGGGCCGGCCGGTGTCCGCCGCTGGGCGAAGATCGCTGCGACGATTGCCGTCGCGGTCTTCTTGATCGCCGGCTCGTGGTATGGATGGAGGGCGTCCCTCGACGGCCGAGAATATGCGATCATCCTGGTTGACAAGACCGATGTGCGTTCCGCTCCCAACGAAGCCTCCCAACAAATCTTCTCCCTGCATGAGGGAACCAAGGTGCGCTGTCGCGAGCGACTGGGAGCGTGGGTACATATTCAACTGAGCGATGGTCGGAAGGGATGGATGCCGGTAGTGGATGCCGAAGTGATATAGGAAGGCTCCCGTGCCGAGGGATTTGCGGAAAATGGACGGGAAATCCATCGGGAAGAATCTCCTTGACTATTGCGCGCAGATTGTTTAACTTTTTGAACTTGCATGTTATTCTCGGTTCCTACGGCAGAACGCCCAATAGTATCTGTTATCATACTGAATTATAATGGCTTGCGGTTTCTGCCGAGGTGTCTGGAAACCCTCCAGAATACTTCTTATTCGCCCCTTGAACTGGTCGTCGTGGACAACAACTCCCACGACGGCAGCTTGGAGTACCTGCGGCAGCACTATCCCCAGATCAAGCTGATCGAACTGGACGAGAATCTTGGCTACAGCGGTGCGTACAATATCGCAATTCCGCAGACCAGGGGCGAATTTGTTGTTTTATTGAACTTTGATGTTGAGGTTGAGGCTGACTGGTTGAATCAGCCTATCGAGCTATTGACCCGTGAGCCTCGACTGGCGGCGGTTCAACCCAAGCTCAAGTCGCTGCAAAACCGGGGGATGTTCGAATATTCCGGTGGAAGCGGCGGATTCATTGATCGCTATGGTTATCCCTTTGTGCGGGGTCGGCTGTTCGATACAATCGAGCCGGATACGGGTCAATACGAGGATGTGAGACCGATCTTCTGGGCCAGTGGGGCCGCTTTCATTACCCGAAGGTCAGCCTACATGGAGGCGGGGGGATTGGACGACGATTTCTTCCTGCATATGGAAGAGCTGGATTTGTGCTGGCGATACTGGCTGTTGGAATGGGAGGTCAAGGTAGCCCCGGCGGGCTGCGTATTCCATTACGCCGGAGCCGCGCTCGCGGCCGAACGCTATCACAAGATGTACTATAACCACCGAAACGGGCTGGTGATGCTCTTGAAGAATTATGACGGCACTCGCCTAGCCCGTTTCCTGCCCGTTCGGCTGCTGCTCGACTGGGTAACGGTGGGGATGGGGTTGATTCGTGGACAATTTAAGCGGGCCGGAGCCGTGATGGCTGCCCACGCCTACGTGCTTTGGCATTTGCCGACGATCCTGGCCAAGCGACGCCGGGTCCAGCGAATGCGGAGGGCGTCGGATCGTGAGCTGGGACGCGTCATCTGGCCGGGCTCGGTGGTCTGGCGGTATTTTGCGAAGAAACAACGAACCTTTTCTCAACTGACGGTAGAATGGTAAGATTCGACACCCACCGCTGGTGCGCCGCGTGCGTTTTCGTGGTTTCGCTCATTGTGTACGCGATTACGATGGCGGACTCGGTTTCCATGTGGGACTGCGGTGAATTCACGGCGTGTGCCCATACGATGTCGGTACCGCATCCACCCGGCTCGCCACTGTTTCTACTCATCGGCCGGGTTGTCTCGATGTTGCCGATCTCAGCCGACATTGCCGTCCGGGTGACGTGGATTTCAGTACTGATCAGCGCCTTTTCCATTCTGCTCGCGTACTTGATTATTGTTCGCCTCCTCCGCATGATTCGCGGACCGGAGACGACCCCGCTCGATAAGATTATTGCCTACGGCGGCGGAATCATCGGCTCCCTCTCTCTGGCGTGGTCCTACTCCATGTGGTTCAATGCGGTGGAGTCGGAAGTCTATGCTATGAGCCAGTTTTTCACGCATATCGTGGTCTGGCTCATTTTAGTCTGGTATGAGAAGGCTGACGAACCCGGCAACGAACGATGGCTGCTGCTGATCGCCTACATGATCGGTCTTTCGACGGGCGTCCACCTCCTGAACGTGCTGGCGATGCCGGCCATCGCCTTGGTCATGTACTTCCGGCGGCGGCGATTCCAGCTTAAGACGTTCGTCGGCATGCTGGCGGCTCTGCTCATTGCCTTCATCATGGTCTACCCGGGCGTGGTCAAATGGTTGCCGCTCGCAGCCAGCAAGATTACTCTATCGGCACCGCTGATCATTGTTCTCGCGATCTCGGCGGTTTTCTGGTGGGCGGTAAAGAACCGGCATGGTATTATCGGCGTGGGAATGGCCGGATTGTTTCTGGTTATTGTCGGGTACTCGACCTACGGAATGATCTTCATCCGGTCCGGTTTGAATCCGGGGATTGACGAAAACGATCCGGATACTCCGGCGCGGATGTTTTCCTATGTGAATCGGGAACAATACGGCGAACGCGCCATGTTTCCCCGCATGTGGAACAACGATCCGGAATACAGCAGCGAGAGCGATTTTTTCTGGCGGTATCAGGTGAACAAGATGTTCAACCGATACCTGCTGTGGCAGTTTGTGGGTCGGGAGGGCGCGCCGCACGAGGAGTTTCAGGACGCCGGGGTGTCGCCGAAATATTCGCTCCTGTCGCTGTTCGCCTTCGAACCGACCGGAGTGCTGCGTTGGCTGGCCACGATCACCTGCCTTCCTTTCCTGCTCGGACTGGCGGGATTCGTGTATCAGTACCTGAAGGACAAACGGGGCTGGCTGGTGATTCTTACCTTGTTCCTGATGACGGGATATGCCATCATTCTCTATCTCAATCAGGACAATCCCCAGCCCCGTGAGCGAGACTACTCTTATGCCGGTGCGTTTTTCGCCTTCGCTCTATGGATCGGAATCGGTGCGGCGGCGATTATCGAGTGGGCCGCGAACTTCTTCAAGAACCGGCCGGCGAGCGTTGTGGCAACGTCCGGGGTGGCCGCCCTTCTGATTGTGCTGAGTCCGGTCATGCTCCTGGCGCGGAACTACGAGATGAACGACCGCAGCGGCAACCACGTGGCCTGGGACTACAGCTACAACATGCTGATGTCGTGCGAGCCGAACGGAATCATCTTCACCAACGGCGACAACGATACGTTTCCCGTTTGGTACATGCAGGAGGTCGAGCGGATTCGTCGAGACGTTCGTCTGGTGAATCTCAGTCTGCTCAACACCGGCTGGTATATCAAGCAGCTCAAGAACCGCGAGCCAAAAGTACCGATTTCGTTCAGCGACGCCTACGTTGACCGATACTTCGACCAACACGACACGCAGGCCCTGCTGGCCCGATTCTGGCCGCCGGACAAACAACGAATCGAGCTCAACACGCCGGACGGGACGATGACGTGGAACATGCCGGCGACCATGTATATTCCCATCCGTTCCGAACAGCGCGACCAGCAGAACAACTTCCTCCGCGTTCAAGATATCCTGATTCTGGACATTCTTCGCACGAATTATGATCGGGCGAAAACGCCTCAGCCGAAACCGATCTATTACGCCGTCACGGTCGCGAATTCCAACATGATCGGACTGCGGGATTATCTGACCATGGAAGGCCTGGTGTTCCGGGTCAATCCGCGCGGGCGACAGCCGATGGATCCACAGCGGATACGTCGAAACCTGTTCGAAACGTTCAATGACCATTTTCGGGGGATTGCCGATCCCGACGTGCACTACGACGATAACATCCAGAAACTGCTGCAGAACTACCGTTCCGCATTCCTGCAACTCGCGTACTATTATTCGACGCTTCCCGGTTCCGACCCGACTCCGTCTTCCTATAAAGCCCTCGATGAGCGAATCGCCAACTTCGACAAGCTCTCGAATCGGGAGAAGGCGCTGACGGTGATGATGAAGATGGATGAGGTTATCCCCGAGTCCATCCGGCCCATCTCGAACGTGGATCTTTCGATGCAATTGGGTAAAATGTTCGCGGACTTGGGAGAACCGGAGCAGTTCCGGCGACGTCTGGAGATGGCGGCGAAGCGCCAGGGCATTCGACTGGATACGCGCGCCCGCCTGGCCGGCTACTGGGTTGCGGAGTTCGGCGACACTCAGCGAGCCCGGGACCTTCTGACCGAAGCACTAAGCCCGACGCCGACGGTGGATGAACTGCGGATGATCGGACGCGAAACATACGCTGCGGGAGCCGCGGCTCTGGCCGGGGAATACTTCCGGAGAGCCTACCAGCAAGATCCGAGCGACGGCCAGACGATCGGCGCGCTGATTCAGGTCTACGAGGCGACCGGCAACAACGCCGGCGCCCGAGAGGTCCTCGAAGAGTGGGTGGCACGACATCCGTCCGACCGCGGAGCCGTTGAACGACTCGAGCAAGTTCGATCTCGCATGGGCAAGGATACCGCCCCGCCGGACACGTCGGTCCGACAATAAGCTTTCTTTTCGGCCACAAATATACCGCCATTCTGTTTTTGGAGGCTTTGACCATGTACCGCATTCTTGGAACCGGCATCGTTTGTCTTCTTGTGATCGTGGCTCTGGGTTCCATGCCCGCCCTGGCGTTCGATTCTCCCCAGAAGTACGGCGTTGAATTACGAGGAGGATTCGGCGTGTATGACATGGGCGACGTGACGACCGGCATCGAGTCCATTCATCGGAACATCAACCGCTATCGCCCCGACTTCAAGCCCGTGCTGAACCAGACCGACCAAGGACCGGTCGGTGGGCTAAGTTTCCTGTTTCGGCCCAGCGCACACACCATGTGGGAAGTGGGCTACAACGCGATCTTGGATGTCGAGAATACGGTGGACAGCAGTCATCCCGATAGCGCCTCGGGTCAGGTTCTCATGCACGCGAATGAGTTCTTCCTGAAAGGCCACGTCATTGCCACATTGACGGAGCGCTTCCACCTTGACTTCGGCGCCGGACTGTCCTACTATAACACCGAGCTTCAAGTACAGGACAACTTCCGCGGCAAGTATTACTACGATGCCGTCGGACGGGCCTGGGGTCTCATCGGAACCGTCGGTCTTGAATATCTGCTGGCGGACCGGGTTGGGCTTTGCCTCCAAGCCGGAGGACGATTTGCCAACACGACTCATTTCTCCTATGAGGAAAATGGCATTCGGAAACGACTGGATGTCATTGACGGCACACGCCCGATGGAGGTCAACCTGACCGGTGGATTTGGAGCCTTGGGTCTCCGCGTCTACTTTGACCGGGTGACCAAACCCGTGGATTTCGCGCGGTAATGACTTTGGCGGCCGGCCGAGAACGCTGATCGCCAGCTTTTTGTGCGGACCATCACCTATGCTCCGGCATGGGTGATGGTCTTTTTCCTGAAACGTGACGGACGACGGTCTTTTTCGGAGATTCAGAGGAAATGACTCGAGTTCTGGTGTTGATCGGATCGGATTCGGACCGCGAGTATTTCGAAGGCGCGGATCAGTGGGCCGCTCACTTCGGATTTGAGTTAGGAATTGAAGTGATTTCCGCCCACCGCGACGGCGCTCGTCTTCGTGAGCGGCTGAGTCGCCTGGAAAGCGAAGGGACCGAAGTGATCGTAGCCGGCGCCGGTATGGCTGCGCATCTTGCCGGAGTCTGCGCCGCCGAGACGAATCTCCCCGTCATTGGAGTTCCGCTGCCCGGCTCCTCGCTGGGTGGACTGGACGCTCTGCTCTCGACGGTTCAAATGCCGTCGGGAGTTCCCGTGGCAACCGTGGCGATCGGGAAGGCCGGCGCGAAAAACGCGGTCGTGCTGGCGGCCCGCATTCTGGCCCTGAAGGACAAGACTATTTCCGAGGCGCTCCGCAAATTCAAGGCGAGAGGATTCCGTCTTTGAAAGGCTTAGTGGTTATTCCAACCTTTAATGAACGAGAGGCGATCGAGTCGCTCCTCGATGCCATCTTCTCCCAGAATCTGGGACTGGACGTCTTGGTGGTGGATGATAACTCACCGGACGGCACGGCGGCTCTGATAAAAGCGCGAATGGCCACTGATCCGTGCATCAAACTTATCGAGCGGCCGGGCAAACAAGGTCTGGGGACCGCCTACGTCGCCGGATTCAAGTATGCGATTGAGAATGGCTATGATCTCGTCTTCGAAATGGACGCGGACTTTTCCCATGATCCGAATGAATTACCGCGGTTCGTGGAGAACATTCGAGACCATGATTTCGTGCTCGGTTCCCGCTACGTAAATGGTATTTCGGTCGTGAATTGGCCGCTTCGGCGGCTGCTGCTCAGCTATTTTGCGTCCAAGTATACCCGGTTCATTACGGGCATGCCGATTCGGGATCCGACCGGCGGATTCAAGTGCTTTCGAATCGAGGTTCTTAAGGCGATCAACCTCGATGACGTACGCTCGGGGGGGTACAGCTTTCAGATCGAAATGAATTTCAAAGCCTGGAAACGCGGTTTCCGCTGGAAAGAGATCCCGATCATTTTCGTGGATCGCCGGGTCGGCCACTCGAAAATGTCCAAAGCCATCGTACGCGAAGCCGTATTCATGGTTTGGAAACTGCGGTTCCGATCTCTCTTCGGAAGGATGTGAGTGACGACTCGGCGTTGTGTATCCGTCGTGACCGTGACCTACCAGTCACGACAGCATATCGCCCTCTGTCTAAGCAGCATCGCTTCGACGGCTCCCGAGTGGACGACCGATTGCACGGTCGTTGACAATGCTTCCACTGACGGAACCGCGGAATACGTTCGTCGCGAGTTTGGTTGGGTCTCCGTGATCGAAAGCTCTCAAAATCTTGGCTATGGACGGGCAATCAATCTCGCCGCGAAACGCGCGGCCGGGCAATACCTCTTGATTCTCAATCCCGATGTCGTGCTGCGGCCGCAAGCGGTGGCGGAACTCGTTCGATTCATGGATCATCGGCCCGAAGCGGCGGCGTGCGGGCAGATGCTGCTCAGTCCAGCGGGCCGATTTCGCTACGAGTCGAGGCGCGGTTTTCCGACTCCGTGGAACGCTATGGGATATATGCTCGGGTTGGGGAAGCTTCTTCCACAAAGCCGCCTTTTCGGCGGCTACCATAGCCGCTGGCTGTCTCCGAATCTGGAGATCGCCACCGACTCTCTATCGGGTTCGTGCATGATGGTGAGACGTGAACGGTTCGAGCAGGTCGGTGGCTTCGACGAAGACTACTTCCTGTTCGGCGAAGACATTGACCTTTGCTGGAAGCTGAAGCGCGCTCATCACGAAATCTGGTACGTCCCCTCCGCCATCGTCGTACATGCCAAAGGAGCGAGCATGCTCCACGCGCGAAAGACGGCGCGCAGAGAGTTCTATCGCTCGATGCGAATCTTCATTAACAAGCGGCTTGTTTCGATCTACCCTCGGCCGCTGATTTGGGCAACACGGATGGGCATCGGTGTCGCAGAACTGTTTAACTTGAAGTACCGTCGCTGACCATGACGTACCCTGGACCGGGTGAAATGATTCCTTCTGACACAAGAGATTTCTGAGTTATGGCTGAAGCAAGACAGGCCACCTCCACGGATCGAAGCTCATCGCGCGGCTCGTTTGCCGATACCTATGTGATGGACTTCGAGAAGCCGGTGCTGGAGCTCGAGCAGAAGATTGCCGAAATGCGCTCCTTGGCGACCGGCTCGGGGATGAAATCGCTCTCCGTCGAGATTGATCGAATGGAGAAGAAAGCCGAGCATATGCGGCATGAGGTGTACCGGAATCTTACTGCCTGGCAGAAGGTACAGATCGCCCGTCATCCTCGCCGCCCTTATACGCTGGACTACGTGACCCGCCTGTGTGATTCGTGGATCGAACTTCATGGAGATCGCGGCTTTGCCGACGATCACGCGCTGGTGGGTGGCGTTGCATCCATCGGCGGTCTGGAAGTAATGCTGATCGGCCATCAGAAGGGACGCGGCACGAAAGACAATTTGTTCCGCAATTTCGCCATGGCCCATCCCGAAGGGTATCGAAAGGCACTGCGTTTGATGCGACTCGCGGCCAAGTTCCGTCGGCCCATCGTGACGCTCATTGATACACCCGGTGCCTATCCCGGTCTGGGCGCGGAAGAACGCGGACAGGCGGAGGCAATCGCACGAAACTTGTATGAAATGGCCGCCCTGCCCGTGCCGATCATTGGCGTCGTTATCGGGGAAGGCGGTTCGGGTGGAGCGCTGGCGATCTCCGTCGCCGATGAGATTCACATGCTGGAGTATGCCATCTACTCGGTGATTTCTCCCGAGGGATGCGCGTCCATTCTCTACCGTGATGCCGGACAGGCTCCCCAAGCGGCCGAGTCGTTGAAGCTGACCGCTCCCGATTTGCTGCAACTGAAAATCATAGACGGAATTATCAAGGAGCCTTTGGGCGGTGCGCACAACGACTTCGACATGATGACCGCCAACCTGAAGGATCAGATTGTCACTTCGCTGAAGCGCCTAATGCCCATTTCACCCGGAGATCTCACAAAGACGCGACACAGGAAGTATGAGAAGATCGGTTTCTGGCTCACCTAGCGTTCACCGGCCGTGACCGACGTTGCGGAGTTGCGTGTCCGCTACGGTGACACCGACGCGATGGGTTGGGTCTACTACGCGACGTACCTGACGTATTTCGAGGTCGGACGAACCGAGCTCATTCGAAAGGTGTGGCGTTCGTACCGGGACATCGAGGAGCACGGAATGCGGCTTCCCGTTATCGAGGCGGGTTGCCGATATCATCAGGGGGCCTGCTATGACGACGTGCTCCAGATCGAATCTTGCATGACGCTGCCGTCTGTGGTGCGAGTGCGGTTCGACTACCGGATATTTCGCCTTGATGATCGGCGTTTGCTGGCGGAGGGATTCACCGAGCATTGCTTTGTAGACAAGGCCGGCAAGCCGGTGCGAATTCCCGCCGAACTCAGGGCGCGAATCGAGTCGTGACCGAGCGCGTGCTGATTACCGGCGGAACCGGTTTCATCGGCAGCCATGCGGTGGAAGCCTTTGTCTCCGCCGGATGGACGGTGCGCGCCTTGGTTCGCAATCCGGATCGTCTGCGATGGCTGGCGGGACAGCCGGTGGAATTGCCGGTGGGAGCGGTGGACGATCCTGCCACACTTAACGAAGCGCTGGCCGGATGTGATACGGTTGTGCACTGCGCCGGTCTGACGAAGGCGCGGCGGGCAGCGGAGTTTCACCGGATCAATGCCGAAGGAACTCGCTTACTGGCTGAGCACGCGCAACGGGCGGGTGTGCGGCGCTTCATTTTATGTTCGTCTCAAGCTGCCGCGGGTCCCAGTACGGAAGAGATCGCCACCGCCGAGTCCGATGAGCCGCACCCGATTACCGAGTATGGCCGCAGCAAGTTAGCAGGCGAAAGAGCGCTTCGCGAAACGGCGCGCGAGATGGAATGGATCATTCTCCGCCCACCGGCCGTTCTTGGGCCGCGCGACGAGCAATTCCGCCCGCTGTTTCAAGCCGTCGTTCGACATGGTCGGTACCCGGAATTCGGCAAAGGCGGGCAACGGTACAGCATGATCGGAGTCCACGATTTTGTCCGGGCTTTGATCGTTGCCGCATCTGCCGAAACGGGTTTGAATGACGTCTACTTCGTGGCCAATTCGCTCAGCGTTTCATGGGCGGAAGCCGCCGCGATCATCTCGCGTTTGGCGGGACGGCGCGTACGTCCATTGCGATTGAATCCTGCGTTGCTAAGTATACTGGGCATGACAACCGAAGCAACAGCGTGGTTTAGTGGCAAGTCTGCTCTGCTGAGCCAAGACAAGCTGCGGGAGATTCTCGCGCCCGCTTGGGTGTGTTCCGCCGAAAAGATCCGCCGGACGTGGAACTTCGAATGCATGCAATCGTGTGAAGAAGTAGTGCGCGTAACGTATGAAGCGTACCGCAACGCGAACTGGATTTGATGGAATGGAACGTAATCTCGGATGATTGGGCGATTTCTGCAACTCTTGGAAGAGGATCGTGATTTGCGATGGGGCAAAATCCGACGAGAATATCTGCCCCCGAAGACGCCCCTCTTTGATGATCCACGACCGCCGCTTCCGGAAAGTCTCCGCGACGGAACACGGGCGATGGGAATCCACCGCCTCTATTCTCATCAGGTGGCGGCCTTGCAGGCGGTGCGCGAGCGGCACAATGTGATAGTGGTTACGCCGACGGCGAGCGGAAAGACGCTCAGCTATTTGCTGCCGATCCTCGAATCACTGCTTGACGGATCCGACCGGAGCGGGCTGCTTCTGTTTCCGCTCAAGGCGCTGGAGCAGGACCAACGGGGAAAGATCCGCGCGTGGGAAGAACATCTCGCCGATCGTCTGTCGTTGCGAACGGCGGTTTTTGACGGGGATACGCCGCGCTCCGAACGCGCGAAAATCAAAGCCAATCCACCGCATCTGCTGATTTCCAATCCCGACATGCTTCACCAGGGAATCTTGGCCTATCATCAGGGTTGGACGAAGTACTTTCAGCGGCTGGATTGGATCGTGATAGACGAGCTTCATGCTTATCGCGGCGTGTTCGGCTCGCACGTCGTGCAGGTACTTCGACGTCTGTCAAGGTTACTGGCCTATCACGGAGCCAATCCGCGATTCATCTGCCTTTCGGCAACCATCGCCAATCCTCTGCAACTGGCGGAAACGCTGACCGGTCGCACGTTCCAGTTGGTGGAGGAGTCGGGCGCTCCCTCTCCGGGCAAACACGTTGTCTTAATCGAGCCGGCGGGCTCCGCCACCACCACCGCCGCCAAGTTATTCGTGGCCGCGCTCGATCTTGATTTGAAAACAATCGTGTTCACCAAGTCGCGCGTGAGCACGGAAGTCATTCATCGCATGGTCGTGGACACGCGAGGAGACCTCGCACCCGTGGTGAGTTCCTATCGAGCCGGCTATCTTCCCGGGGAGCGACGCGAAATCGAGCGACGCCTGAGTGCCGGCGAACTTCAGGGCGTCATCTCGACCAGTGCGCTCGAACTCGGCATAGACATCGGCGGTCTCGACGTATGTATTCTTGTCGGGTATCCCGGCAGCGTCATGTCGTTTTGGCAGCGGGCCGGACGAGTGGGGCGGAGTGGGGCGGAGAGCGCCGTCGTTCTGATCGCGGGCGCCGATGCGCTTGACCGTCACTTCGTGACGAATCCTCACGAGCTGCTCGGCCGTCCCTGCGAAGCGGCGCTCGTCAACGAGGAGAATGAAGAGATTCTGCGAGCGCATCTTCCCGCCGCCGCCGCCGAGATTCCGCTCATGCGCGAAGATCCCCATGTAGACGTTCATCGCCATGCCGCCGTCGTGTCGGAATTGGAGCGCGAGGGACTCCTCATTCGCAGCGCCACCGGCCATCATTGGTTTCCCGGACGGAAGCGACCACATGCAACCGTCAACCTGCGGAACGTCGGCGGCACTTTCGAAATATTTTGCGAAGGTGACAAACGCCCTCTCGGTGAAGTGTCGGGGAACGCGGTCTTCCGCGAATGTCATGAAGGCGCCGTCTACCTTCATTGCGGCCAACAGTATCGCGTGCTGAGTCTCGATATCGAACACCGACAAATCCGCGTGAAGCCGGTTCAGGTAACGTATTATACGATGGTGCGCTCGGAGAAGCAGACCGAAATCATTGACGAGCGCGACCATCGAGCCGTCCGCTCGGCTGCCGTACACCTCGGGAAGGTGAAGGTGACGGAGACGTTCCACAGCTTCGAGCGTCGGCGTACCTACACTCAAGAGCTCCTGTCCGTGGAACCGCTGGACTTCCCTCCGCAGAGCTACGTGACGGACGCCGTCTGGGTCGAGATTCCGAAACGTCTCACCGACTCGCTGGCGGAAGATGACCTGCATCCGATGGGAGGGATTCATGCGGTCGAGCATGCGGCGATTTCACTGGTTCCGCTCTTCTGTCTGTGCGACCGCAATGATGTTGGAGGGATCAGTTTCACGCGTCACCCGCAACTCGAAGGCGGTGCGATCTTCCTTTATGACGGTTATCCGGGCGGCGCAGGAATAGCCAATCACGTGTTTCATGTGTTCGAGGATCTCTTGCATCGGACTCTGCGTGTGATCGCCGATTGTGGCTGCGAAGAGGGCTGTCCGTCGTGCATTCAATCGCCGAAGTGCGGATCGGGAAACAAGCCCCTTGATAAACGGGCCGCAATGCGTGCTCTTCAGTGGCTGCTCGGTGAAATCGCGGAAGACCAGAACGCTTCTGTTTCGACAAGAACATGCCCGTCGAGGAAAGAGCCGGTGTTTGACGGCGAATCCTATTCACCGCGTGAGCTGCCGACGGACAAACGAATCTGCGTGGTGGATTTGGAAACGCAACTCTCCGCCGAAGAAGTCGGGGGCTGGGATGCGGCACGGCAAATGCGCGTAGCGGTCGGCGTGGTATGGGACAGCACAGATAATACCATCACTACCTATGACGAATCCAAAGTGGACGAGCTGATCGCGCATCTGAAACGAGCCGATCTGATTATTGGTTTCAACATCCTTCGCTTTGACTACGAGGTTCTTCGCGGTTATACGTTCGAGAATTTGCGGCGGCTTCCCACGCTCGATCTGCTGCTTGCCGTGCAAGACGCATTGGGACGACGACTGAAATTGGACACGCTGGTGACGGCCACGTTAGGTCTCGGAAAAACGGCCGATGGATTGCAGTCGCTCCGCTGGTTCAAGGAGGGTCGGCTGGACCTTGTGACCGAGTATTGCATTCACGACGTCGAGATGACGCGTGATCTCCTGTTGTTCGCGCTGCAGAACGGATACCTGCTCTATGACCGAAGCGACGTCGGATCCGTTCGTATTCCCCTTGAATTGAATCTCTCTGTTTTCATGCATCAACCACAGGCGGCAGCGGTATGATCGGCAGCGTACTGATAGCCAACCGCGGAGAAATTGCCGTGCGAATCGCGCGAACGTGTCGCGAAATGGGAATTCGCATGATCGGCGTCTATTCCGAGGCGGATCGCCACGCTCTGCACGTGGAGACGATGGACGAAGCCTATCCGGTCGGCCCGGCGCCCAGCGCGGAAAGCTATCTGCGGCAGGATCGAATTCTCGAAGTTGCGGCGAAGGCGCAGGCCGAGGCCGTGCATCCGGGATATGGATTCCTTGCCGAGAACGCGGAATTTGCGCAGCGCGTGGTGGATGCCGGTTTGATTTGGATCGGACCTCCGGCTTCGGCGATTGCGGCGATGGGATCCAAGACGCAAGCGCGCGCGATCATGTCGAAAGCGGGTGTTCCGGTTGTTCCCGGCAGTGAGGGGGCGATCTCTTCCGTTGAAGAGGCCGACGCTTTTGCGCGTCGCGTCGGTTATCCGGTTCTCATCAAGGCGGTAGCGGGCGGCGGCGGAAAGGGAATGCGCGTCGTGGAATCCTCCGCCGGACTACGTAACGCGTTTGAGGCCGCACGGCGCGAAGCCCTGGCGGCGTTCGGTGACGGATCGGTCTATGTGGAGAAGTATCTCGCACAGCCTCGTCACATCGAGATTCAGATTCTGGCCGACACACACGGCAACGTAATCCATCTCGGAGAACGCGAATGCTCCATTCAACGGCGGCACCAGAAAATTATCGAGGAATCGCCGTCGGTTGCCGTTACGCCGGAATTGCGGAGACGCATGGGAGAGACGGCGGTGGCGGCGGCTCGCGCCTGTGGCTACGTCAATGCCGGTACGGTCGAAACCATCATGGACCGAGACGGTCACTTCTACTTCCTGGAGATGAATACCCGCCTGCAGGTCGAGCATCCGGTGACCGAGGAAGTGACCGGACTCGATCTGGTTCGTCTGCAAATACTCATTACCTCCGGCGAAAAATTGCCGCTGCGACAGGAGGACATCGTTCGGCGCGGTCACGCCATCGAAATCCGCGTGTACGCGGAAGACGTTCCCAACGGTTTCCTTCCTTCGACCGGAAAATTGAAACGTTTGAAGGCCGTTGCCGGACCGGGCGTGCGGGAGGACAGCGGTTTGCGCGAAGGCGACGAGGTCACACGCTTCTACGATCCGATGCTGGGGAAACTCATTGTGCATGCCGAAACGCGCGAAGCGGCGCGGCAGAGAGCAATCCGGGTGCTCAGAGAGTCGGAGGTGGCCGGAGTACGCTCGAATCTCCCGTTCTGCCTGCACATTCTGGAGACGGCGGCCTTCGAGCGCGGCGATTTTCACACGCGCTCGGCGGACGGCGTTTTTCTAGACAGCTACCTGGCAGAGATCGCGACTCCCGCACAAGACGAAGCGCTGCTCGCCGCCGCTCTGGCCTATGCGGCCGCGATGCCCAGGACAGTCTCCGATGGGAATTCTCATTCACTGCATTCCGATTCCCACTGGCTGGCGGTTGGAAGGCGACAAACCATGCGGGGATCCGTGAAAGGATAGCGAAGATGAAGGGCGCGATCACCGTACGAATTGCCGATCGAACTTATGAAGTCTCAACCGACGACGATGCGACGTACGTCAACGGCCGTTCCATTGATCTCGAAGAGGTGCAGCTTGACTCACATTGCGGATTGGTTTTCTGCTCCGCCGGCCGGAGACTGCGGGCAATCTTCGACCGGAATGAGCGTGAGTCCTTCGTCTTGTTTGAGGGTCGGGAATACCCTGTCGAGATTGAGACGGAACGTGATCGCTTATTGAAGCAGTTTGAAGGAATGTCCCACACGAGCCATCAACATGCGGAGATTCGGGCTTCCATGCCCGGTCTGGTTGCGCGCGTGGCGGCATCCATCGGCGATACGGTGACGAAAGGCGAACCCCTGTTGATTCTCGAGGCTATGAAGATGGAAAACGAGATTCGCTCGCCGGCCGATGGTCTGATCAAAGAGATCCACGTGAAACAGGGACGCACGGTGGAGAAGGGCGACTTGCTCATCGTATTGGACTAATCCGAGTTGTCTGCACGACATGGCGACCGACCATACACCATCCGAAACAACGACGCAGCGAGATCAATGGCTGCGTACCGTCGAAAAGCTGATCGCGAAACTGCCGGAACGAAAACCGCTGTTTCAGACGGACAGTCAGATTGATATCGCGAGACTGTACGAACCGGATTCGCGATTCGATGCCGGGCAGAAGCTCGGCTATCCGGGGATGTATCCGTTCACGCGCGGCATTCATCCCAACATGTATCGTGGCCGCTTGTGGACCATGCGTCAGTATGCCGGATTCGGAACGGCGGAAGAATCCAACGCCCGCTATAAGTATTTGCTTTCGCAAGGTACAACGGGTCTGTCGGTAGCGTTTGATCTGCCGACTCAGATCGGCTACGACAGCGATCACGCCGTGGCGGCCGGCGAAGTGGGCAAGGTCGGCGTCGCCATTTGCAGTCTGGACGATTTGGACCTGCTGTTCGACGGGATTCCGCTCGATCAGGTCAGTACGTCCATGACGATCAACTCGACGGCGGCGATTATGATGGCGATGTACGTGGCCCTCGCCAGAAAGCGCAACATACCGGAAGAGAAACTCGCCGGAACCGTTCAGAACGATATTCTCAAGGAATATGTAGCGCGCGGGACGTACATTTTTCCACCACGACCTTCCATGAGACTGGTGACGGACATCATTTCATATTGTCACCGTCATCTGCCGCAGTGGAACACGATTTCGATTTCGGGCTATCATATTCGCGAGGCCGGATCCAACGCGATTCAGGAGCTCGCCTTCACGTTCGCCAACGCGATTGCCTACGTCGAGGCCGTGCTGAGTACGGGACTTCGAGTGGACGACTTCGCGCCGCGGCTGGCGTTCTTCTGGGGTTGTCACAACAATTTTTTTGAAGAGGTGGCGAAGTTCCGTGCCGCCCGGAGGGTGTGGGCTTCAATCATGAAGGAGCGCTTTGCCGCTCTCGATCCTCGTTCGATGATGTTGCGTTTCCATACTCAAACGGCGGGCTGCACGCTGACGGCACAGCAGCCGGACAACAATGTGGTGCGCGTGACGATTCAAGCCCTGGCGGCCGCTATGGGCGGGACGCAAAGCCTGCACACGAATTCGATGGACGAGGCGTTATCCTTGCCTACGGAAAATTCCGCCCGCGTGGCACTGCGCACGCAGCAGATCATCGCCCATGAGTCGGGCGTTGTGGATACCGTGGACCCGCTCGGTGGCAGCTACTTCGTCGAGTCGCTTACCGAGCAAATCGAGCGTGAAGTCTGGAAATATTTGCAGCAAATCGAGAAGATTGGCGGAGCGGTCGCTGCCATCGAACAGCACTACTTCCAAAAGGAAATCGCAGCGGAGGCCTACCGCTACGAGCGTGAGATCGAGTCGGGTGAACGGATTATTGTGGGTGTGAACAAATTCAAGACGGACGATACCTTATCGCCACCTATTCTACGCGTGAAACCGGAGATTGAACGACGTCAACGTCAACGACTTGCCGATTTACGTGCACGACGGGATAACGCGAAGGCCGGCAATGCCTTGAGAGAGTTGAAGGCATTGGCACGAACCGACCAGAATCTCATGCCTACGATTGTGGCGGCGGTCGAGCAGTCCTGTACGCTGGGTGAAATCGCCGACGCACTCCGCGAGGTATGGGGCGAGTTTCACGATCAGACGTGATCTGGAATCAGAGACTGTTCGACCGCCATCTCACGACGCGCCGCTTCGGTCGCGAGGTGGAGTGGCTAGCAGAAGTTGACTCGACCAACCGTTGGTTGGCCGACCACGTGGATCGTTTTACCATGTCGGGGGGGGTGGTCGTAACCGATCATCAAACGAAGGGACGGGGGCGTTACGATCGGATGTGGCATGACAAAGCGGGGGCTTGTTTGTTGTTTTCGCTCTTCATTCGCCAATCCACGACCGATGAGAATAGTCTCGGAAGTCTGTTACCGGCCATTGCACTGGCGGATGTGCTGACGGCACGGGCCGAGCGGATGACCACGGTTCGTGTCAAGTGGCCGAATGATGTGTTGCTCAACGGACGCAAGGTCGCCGGGATTCTCGGACAGAATCTTCCGCAAGGGCAACAGATCCTCTCGATTGTGGGAGTTGGACTGAATGTGAGTCTTCGCGAGGAGGATTTCCCGGACGACATCAAAGATTCCGCCACGTCGCTATTCCGGGAAATGGGTACATCCGTTCCTCGCGAAGTGATTCTTGCCGAAATGCTCGGCGTTTGGGAGCAACTTCTCGACGAGTGCGCAATGGGAAACATCCGCAGAATTCTGGATCGCTGGGAATCCTACGGTCCGGAACGAGGAAGCAGGATTGTGCGGCGTACCGACCAGACAACACTCGAAGGACGATACGCGGGTCTGGGAGAGCGTGGGCAATTGCTGCTGAAGTGTGAGAACGGAATGATTCACGAAGTGTTCAGCGGAGATATCGAACCGTGAGCTCTCGGCTGCTCGCCATAGACGTGGGCAACAGCGTAACCACGCTGGGACTCTTCGAAGATTCGCGCTTGCTTGATCGTTGGCGAATGGCCTCGCGGACGGCGTGGACCGAAGACGAAATCTGGATTCTGATTTCTCAGTTCCTGACGACTTCGGGATTCGCGATGGATAGCCTGAGTTTCGTTTCGATAGCGTCGGTCGTGCCTGAGTTGACCACGGCGCATTCCAACATGTCTGCACGTCGCTTGGGTGTGCGTCCGCTGGTGATTTCCGCTTCAAATGTCAAACTCTTGCGCGTTGACTACGAGCCCTTGAGTTCAGTGGGAGCCGACCGCCTGTGCGGAGCCGCCGCCGCTTTTGTAATGCACGGCGGACCCGTGGTGGTCGTTGATCTGGGAACGGCCACGGTGTTTGATTTCGTCACGAAGGACGGAATCTATCGCGGTGGACTCATCACTCCCGGGATCGCTACGGCAGTGGAATCGTTGCATCAAGCGGCGGCAATGCTCCCGCGCGTGGACATCGTCTTCCCGTCCAGTCTGATTGGCCGCACTACGGAGACAGCGATCCAGTCGGGCGTACTCCATGGGACAGTCGCCATGATTGACGGGATCGTTGACCGAATACACAGCGAAGTGGACGGTTCGCTCCGCGTGGTGGCAACGGGTGGATTCGCTGGCTTGCTTCAAGAGCGCAGCCGAGTCATCCGGCACGTAGAACCGGACTTGGTGCTGAATGGAATCCGCTTGATAACGGAAAACCAATGAAGCGAGCAGCGCAACTTGTTCTGATGCTGTCTCTGCTCGTCGCAATCTCCGCACAATGTGCCGAAATCATCCTGGTCTATCCCCGCACTATGGGGAGCGAAGTGTTCGTTTACCCGAATGGTCTTGACTCGACGTTTGTTCTGGGACGAGTTGAACCGCCGGGCAGCATACTGCGGATCAATGGCCATGAAGTCGTCTGCACGCCGCGAGGGGCTTTTCTGGCGTGGCTTCCTCTATGCAGCGCGCCCGATGAGAAGGCGTGGATTCTGTCGTTATCGGAAGATCGAACCGAAATCGCGCGCGTCTCGTTTCCCTATCTTTTCGCGGCCGACTTGCCGAAAACAGCGACGTCCGATACGTTCAGTGCGATTTCGTTTCCGCGGGTCATTGAAGTCGCGGCACCCAATGCTCACACTCGCACGGCCATCGGCGGAAGCTATCACATTTTTCCTGATTCCGGTTGCCCCCTCGTGGCGCTCAACCATGAAAGGGACTTCTACAAGTTTGAAATCGGCGGTGGCCTGTCGGGTGTGATTGAAGACCGATTTGTCACCGTCATGGCGAGTCGCTCGCTGCCGGAGGCCGTGCTGGGCAACGGAAAGTGCACCACCGACGGGAAATTCACCCTATGTACTTTTTCATTGAGTAGAGCGGTCCCGTGGTCTGCCAGTTTGTCCTCCGATCAGAAATCACTGAACGTTATGCTGTTCGGCACGACGGCGGCTATTGACAGAATCCGCTTCGACGTGGCGGATGAATTCTTGACGGGAATCACCTGGGAGCAACTTCCGGCGGGTTTGGCGCTCTCATTCTTATGTAAAGAGCCTGTTGCACGGGGCTACGCGGTCACTTGCGCTCATGGCGATCTGCGAGTGCAGATGCGCCAACCTCTGTCGGCCCGCCCGAGAAGCCTGCGCGGAAAATTGATTGTTCTGGACCCGGGACATAGCGGCGTTTCGAATGGAGCCATCGGGCCGTTGGGAACGCGGGAAAAGGACGTTAATCTTCGCTGGGCGAACCTCCTGGCCGATGAGCTGCGCCGTCGTGGCGCAATCGTTGAACTCACACGATCCGCCGATGAAGACTTGGATCTCTATGCGCGAATTGATTTCGCAAAATCGAGAGCGGCGGATTTCTTCATCAGCCTTCACTGCAACGCTCTGCCCGATGGTGTGAATCCCTTCGTGCGGCATGGAACCGGCACGTATTATTATCAGGAAGCCTCACGACGGGCTGCCGAGAAGTTGCATCGGCGTCTGGTGAATGCATCGGGATTGCAGGATGACGGACTATGGGATGCCAATCTGGCCGTGGTTCGTCCCACCGAGTTTCCGGCCGTGCTGCTGGAAGCCGCGTACTTGATCTATCCGCTCGAAGAGGAACTGCTTCAAACGGATGAATTTCTGCGCCGGCTGTCGAAGGGAGTCGCGCGTGGCTTGAAGGACTATTTTCGAGAAGAACCGTAGCGGGAGTCGAGTTTGGACAAACAGTACATCACGAAGGCGGGAATGGAGAAACTCATCTCCCAGCTTGAAGAATGGCGGAACCAGAAGCGTCCAGCAATGGTCAAGCAACTTGCGTCCGCCCGTTCACACGGCGATCTTTCGGAGAACGCCGAGTATCACGCCGCCCGCGAGGAACTCACACGCATTGACCAACGCATTCTGCATCTTGAGAAGACACTGCAATCGGCGATAGTCGTGGACGAAACACAAGTGAATACCGATCAGGTCCGAGTGTTTACCAGGGTTCGCGTGTTGGACAACGCCAAAAACGTCGAGCGCGAGTATTCGATCGTTTCGGCCGCCGAGGCCGATGCGAAGGCCGGGAGAATCAGTCATCAGTCGCCCGTCGGGCAGGGCTTGATTGGCAGCAAGGTGGGTGAGACCGTCGAGATCACCGTGCCGGCGGGAATTGTGAAGTGGACGATTCTGGAGATCCTTCCGATTCAGCTTGGAGGAGAGTAATCATGGATGCTGCGACAAAAAGACTCACTCGTTCAAGCCGCGACCGGGTATTCGGTGGGGTATGCGGAGGTCTCGCTCAGTATATCGGACACGACGCCGTTCTGGTTCGTGTCGGTTTCGTTGCGCTCGCGCTGCTGGCCGGCTTCGGTGCCGGCGGCATTCTACTGTATCTGTTTGCATGGGTAATCATTCCGCTCGACCGGGATGAGTCCACCGCCCAAACGATTTTATCGTCACCGCCGCGTGACGGATCGTCGCGCATCGTCATCGGACTCCTGCTCGTCGTAGCCGGATTGATGGCTCTTGGACTTTCATTTCTGCCTTTTTTCTGGAGAACGCCCGACTGGCGAATCGCGGGGCCGATTGTTATCATTGCCCTGGGAGTGGGACTGCTGTTGTGGCGACGGGATCGGGATGCGAAGAAATCAAGCCGACAAACTGATTCGGGCGGAAAAGATTCCGCCGCCGATCCGAGCGGCGCCTTCGCCGGTGAGCGGACCGCCCGAAGATTGGTGCGTCGGCATCGCGGCCGCAAAATCGCCGGTGTGTGTGAAGGTTTCGGTCACTACTTCGGAATTGATCCGACCATTGTCCGCGTAATCTGGTTGGCGTTGGCGCTCGTCGGCGGAGCCGGATTGCTACTCTATCTCATTCTGTGGATTGCCATGCCTTTGGAAGAATAGCCCGGTTTATGCTAAATCACATCCGAAATTTTTGTATCGTTGCTCATATAGATCACGGCAAATCCACGCTGGCCGATCGGCTGCTTGAGCTTACGCGAACGCTGGATTCTCGGCAGATGCGCATGCAGGTTCTCGACTCGATGGATCTCGAGCAGGAACGCGGCATCACGATCAAGATGCATCCGATCACGATGATCTATGTGCGGCCGAATGGTCAAGAATACCTTTTGAATCTGATTGATACGCCGGGTCACGTGGACTTCACGTATGAAGTATCGAGAAGCCTCAAAGCCTGTGAAGGCGCGCTGCTGGTCGTGGACGCAACCCAGGGACTCGAAGCGCAGACGCTGTCGAACCTGTATCTGGCCCTCGACGCCGGACTCGAGGTAATTCCGGTTCTCAACAAGATTGACCTTGCCGTCGCCCGCGTGGATGAAGTGACGCATCAGATATGCGATCTGATGGGCGTTAGCGAGGACGAAGTGTTGAAGGTGAGCGCCAAGACCGGTCAGAACGTAGACACGGTTCTGGAAGCGGTGGTCGAGCGGGTCCCCCCGCCCCGCGGGGACGCCGATGCCGAATTGCGCGCCCTGATCTTTGACTCCCTCTACGAAAGCTACCGGGGTGCCATCGCTCACGTGCGCGTAGTGGATGGAATGATCCGCGCCGGGACCCGCATTCGATTCGCCGCGTCGGGAAAGGATTTCGACGTCGGTGAGGTGGGAATTCTGCGACTCGCGCAGATTCCGAGGGATTCGCTGCAGGCGGGCGACGTGGGATACGTGATTACCGGTTGCCGCGACGTGAGTGAGATCCGGGTGGGGGACACCCTTCTCGATGCCGACCGGCCGTCAACTGAGCCGTTGCCCGGCTATCGAGAAGTCAAGCCGATGGTATTCGCCGGATTTTATCCGGCCGACACGAAGGACTATGAGCTCCTGCGCGACTCGCTCGCCAAGCTCCGGCTC
>JAHJDG010000189.1 GCA_018812265.1 bacterium
CGGACCCTTCCGGCGTCACCAGCCGCCAAACCGACGGGCACCCGGGCTGGCCTTCGATCGGACAGGAGTTGCACTGGTGGGCGCGATCGTGCTGCTGGCGACCGACCGCACCAGCAGCAGATACTGACAATCTGTGGACTATTCTTGTCTCCTTGCTTTTAGCTTTGTGTGCACGCCTTGCTGCATGGCCTTAAACGTATTCTCGATCTTTTCTACACCGACAAGCACGGCGACACCCAGGATCGCGAGCTTGATCCCCGTTGAGTGATATCCGGAAGCAATAGTGACACCAATGGCCGCAAGTATCCATATCGCGGCTGCCGATGTGACCCCGATTACAAGACCGTTGCGGGACATCATTACGCCAGCACCGAGGAAACCAACTCCCGTTATTATCTGCCCAACAACCCGCGACGGATCCGTGGCTTCCGAAGCCACCGCGTTTGCGACGGCGACAAAGATGTAGGTGCTCAGACAAATCAGCATACCAGTCCGGATGCCAACAGGCTTGCCAAGAATCTGTCTCTCAAGGCCGATGATTGCACCGCAGGACATCGCACTCAAGATACCAAGCCAACTTAACGGAGCGACGGACATAATATGGTCAAGCATAAACCTCCCTCACGTGAGCAGTGCTACCCTAACTGCCTGTTGAAGAATGTAGCGTCGTCCCTTGTGGGCGACGAAGAATGCCGTATGGCGCCACCCACGAGGGGTGGCGCTACACTTGGGTGACCGTAAGCGACTTCTTCGACAGGCTGCTAACCGCATCATAGGGACTTCGCGTAGATTACCTTCGCGTCTCCAGGTGCGTAAAAGTCCGGCAAGACAGCCACCCGAATGTAACCCATACGTTCGTAAAACGCCCTCGTCGGAACATATGCATCCCGGCCGGAAGTATCAGCGTAGACCCGCGTTCCACCGCTCTCCGCAATCCGCCTCTCGGCATCTTCCAGAAGTTGCTTGCCGATTCCCCTGTGCTGTTGGGAAGGATGAACGGCAATCCAATACAGATCGTAACTCGACACCGTGCAGGGGGTGGGTCCGAAACACGCATAGCCGATGACATCTCCCTCAGACTCCGCCACCGCGAACCGATAGCCGGAGATTGCTCCCTGCTTGAGAAACTCGCCGACCAGTTCGGCCGCGATCTCGATTTCTGCGTAGCTGAACATTCCGGTCTCTTCAACAAGCGTGCGAATCGCCGGGAGGTCGGAGTTCTTGAGGTGCGGCCGCAGTACGACTGCTGGACCCGCTTGGGTCGTTTTAGGGGTGTTCACAGTTCCGCCCTCTCTTTCGGCGTCGGTTTCCTAGCAGCGCGTGGCAAGCTCATCGCAAAATGCCCCTCCGTCAATCCAATGAAGAACGAACGCGCGTTTACGCCAAGGGTTCGCGTGCGGTATCCCCCTTCCTGCACAACGAGCGTCGGCAAATGTAATTGCCCGATCAGTCGTCCGTTTTCCTCAAAATCACGCGCGACTAGCGTCCAGGTCCCAGTCGGGTCACCCTTGGCCGTATCGAGTCCCAATGCGACCACGAGAAACCGCGGCTCGAAGCAGCGGACCTTGGAGAGTGCCTGCTTCAGGGTCGAGCGGAAGCGCTCGCCGTCAACGGCTTCCGGCAAAGGGAAATTGACGTTGAATCCTTCGGCGCTCCCACTGCCTCGGTCATTCTTGAATCCGCTGAAATACGGGTACGCGAAGCTCGGCTGCCCATGAATGGAGACCGTCAGCACGTCACAGCGATCGTAGAAGATGTCTTCTTGTCCGTTGCCGTGGTGATAGTCAATGTCGAGAATCGCCACGCGCCCATGGTGGGTCAGGAAGTGCGCCGCAATCGCGGCATTGCTAAAATAACAGAAACCGCCGAACGATCGGCGTTCGGCATGGTGGCCCGGGGGCCGCACGAGGGCATACGCCAGTCGCTCTCCTTTGAAAAGCTCCTCCGCCGCCGTGAGGGTGCAGTCGACTCCTCGCTTTGCCGCAGGAAAAACATTTCGATTCAGCGGGGTGAAGGTATCGATGCAGTAATAGCCGGCACGTACAGAGAGCTCCCTTGGCGGACGAGCCTGATTACGGATAGGGAAAACATACGGGTAAACGGACTTTCCTGCCGGAATCGACTGGCACGCGCGTTTGAGATAGTCGATGAACCCGTGGTCATGAACGGCACGGATGTGTCGCTCCCCAAAGTCCCGCGGCGCAACGGTTCGGAACAGCCCGGTCTTTTCGAGTTCGCTTTGAATTGCCGCGATGCGAACCGGCGCCTCTACGTAACCGCGCTCATGGACATGGTGGATGTCGTGCTTATCGTTTATGACGAGGGCGACGCAGACGCGTACGGCGCTCGCCCTCGTGCTGGGCACCTTGGTGCCGTCATCAGGTTTATGGTAGCGAAACTCTCTGACCCGGATGGGATCATCGCGAAAGGAATCGACGACCTTCGAAATGTAAACGGGCGGACAAATGTCCGCGTACTTGCGCTCCAGTATGGCCCGAACCACCTGACGCGCATTACTTCTTGCGAGCGGGTGCCCGCGGTCCAGGTCGTCGTACATCAGATAGGGCATATCAAGCTGCCCAGGACTGATCGGAGCGTGATAGGCATTTCCAGTCAGCGGACGCGCCCCGAACCGCTCGTAGAATCGAAGTCTCGCAATGTTCTGCTTGAGAGTAGATCGGTCCGCTACGCCTTCCGGATCATCCGGAGGACATTCGAAGAACAGACCGATGGCATCACTGGCCGCAGCTTCTTCGCGCACCCGGGCGTACAACGTCCCTCCGACACCACCGCCCGTACCTCGCAGAGTCGCAGCGATGTAATCGAGAAACCAGAAGCGGATTCCGGGATCGTGCAAGACCAGGGCGAACCCGCGCACGTTGCCGTTTACATCGTCGGAAACGTAGAGGGACGAGCGGAATTTGTGCTTTAACGGATTCCGCAGCTTCTCCGGCAAAGCGTCGACCTCGTCGGCATTGATGTCGGGGAACTGATCCCGCAGCATCTGCTGGACCTGGGAAATCTCACGGGCGTCAATGGGAAGCAGGTCGTCGAATACCCGGCGAATCCTAAGCATGAAACGCCGCTCGCTTTCGTGCATATGGCGTCATGGCTGCGGCAATGATCCGTTCAATAACCTCTTCAGTTGTCAGGCCGCGATGTTGGGCGGCGGCCATGAAGCCCGCATCCATCGAGAGACACGGATTCACGTTGACTTCCAGAACCCAGGGCTGGCCAGATTCGTCGACGCGAAAGTCCACCCTGGCGTATCCTTGCAAACCGCAAAGGTGCCAGCACTTTACCGCCAGCACTCGAAGATGCTCGAGGACGCCGTCGTCGGAGCCTTCAAAGTCGAACCGCCGAGGGGTCGCGCCGTATTCAAAGGAGCCTTCCCTCCATTTCGCAGCGTAGCCCACGATGCGTGGCTTGTCCGTGGGATAATCGACGAACTCAATCTCGGCCACGGGGAGCACTTCTACATCGTCGCCCTTGGCCAGGAGCGACAGATTAAACTCGCGACCCTCCACAAACTGCTCGGCGAACGCCTCTCCGCAGCGCAGCGAGGCCGCTTGAAGCGCCGTATCGAGTTCCTCATGCCGCGAGATTTGCACGACGGCGCTATCCTCGATGCCCACAGACGCGTCCTCCCATACCGGCTTGACGATGCAGGCGCACGGAGGTTTGACGTCCAACAGCGCGGGCGTTTGTGGGTAGTGCCAGGCCGGCGTCGGAACTCCGTGCGGATGCAGCCAGGCCTTTGTGAGCGGCTTGTTCGTGGTCAGAAGGGATGCGATGCTTCCGCCACCCGTGAATGGAATCCGCCAGGCTTCGAGCATTGCCGGAACAACATGGATCAATCGGCCATGTCCCGCCAACGACTCGATAAGGTTGAATACGACGTCGGGCCTCGACTGCAGGAGCCTGGTTGACAGCTCTTTGAGATCGAGACCCACGTCTGCCGTGGTGACCTGGTGACCCAGCTCACGCAGTACGTCTCCCACGAGCGCCGCCTGATGAAGTGCGTCTACTTCATCAGGCCGGCTGTTCTCCGTGACCGCGTCGTGTAAGATAGCGATTTTCACGCTGATAAGACCGGTGCAACCGACACCCGAATGTCACCGCGGAACTGGTTGAGAATTCGCTGCCGCGCGGAAGTTACAATGCGATCAATGAGCTCGACGTAGGTCATTCCGGCGGCCGTGCACAGAATCGGCAAGTCCGAATGCGTGGGGTGCAACCCCGGCAACGGGTTTACTTCAAGGATAAAAAGGTTCCCATGTTCATCGCCGCGCAGGTCGACGCGACCACCGTCGCGGCAGCCCAACGCCCGCCACGCCGCAAGCGCCATCGCTTCCGCGTCACCACTAATGGATCGTGGCGCGAGAGCGTATTGGCACAGATCTTCGCATTGCTCTTTGTTGACGTAAGTGCAGGAATGGTCTTCGGCCCCTTTCCGCAATTTGATTCCCAGTGTTCCGATGGCAGAAGCCGCCCTTCCCGTGCCGGTGATTCCCACCGTGAACTCGCCGCCCGGAAGGAACGGTTCCACCAACGCCGGTTGCTCGAACTCCGCCCAGATGCGCTCACATGCCTGCCGAAGCTCGGCCTGACTCGTGACCCGGGAAGTGCTGTCGATTCCTTTGGACGTTCCTTCCGCGACCGGCTTCACAAAAAGCGGAAAAGGCAAATCGACTTGGTCAGGGCCGTCGGGCCCGGACACCTCGCAGAACGAGGTGGTTGGGATTTTGTGGTCTCGCAAGATCCGCTTCGTAAGTGCTTTATGCAGCGTTATCGATGACGTCAGAGGATCGGAGAACGTGTAGGGGATTTGGAACGCCTCAAGAATCCCCGGCACTTGGGCCTCGCGTCCGAAACCGCGCAAACCCTCGGCGATATTGAAGACGAGGTCCCAGCGATCCCCCAACGCCAAGCGGCTGACGAGTTGCCGGGCATGGCCGATGCGGTCCGTGTCATGCCCCAAAACCCGCAGCGCGTCGTCCAGCGCCTCGATCGTTTCCGTGCGATCGAATTCGGCGGTTTCCTCTTCGCCATATCCTTCCGCCAAATAGGCCGCACGCAGATCGTAGGTCATTCCTACTTTCATGATGCCTCTTCCCCATACCTTTCGAGAATCACCGGCCTGTTCGTCCGGCGGATCACCGAGGTGGATCGTAGTATCGAAACTCCTTCCCTTCGTAGTTTCTGAATACGGCGTAATCACCGTCTCGCCGGATAAGCGTCCCGGGAGAGACCGGGATCTTCCCACCGCCGCCCGGTGCATCCAAGACAAAGGTGGGAACCGCGTATCCGGTTATGAAGCCCCGGAGTCCGGCGATGATCTCTAGGCCCTTCTCGATGGGGGTCCGCAGATGGGCCGACCCGGAAATCGGGTCGCACTGGTAGATGTAGTACGGTCGCACTCTTATCCTCAACAACCCGAGCACCAGTTGCTTCATCGTCTCCACATCATCGTTTACACCCCGTGCCAGCACGATCTGCGCCCCAAGCGGTATGCCGGCGTCCGCCAGCCGCCCGCAAGCCTCGGCCACCTCCGAGGTAAGCTCAGTCGGGTGCATGAAGTGGATGCTCATCCAGAGCGGATGGTAACGCCGCAGCATCCTGCAGAGTCCCCGTGTGATTCGCTGAGGCAGGACGGCCGGGATCTTCGACCCGATGCGCAGGAACTCTACATGGGGGATCGCATGCAGGCGCGCGAGAATCCACTCGATCCGATTGTCGCTCATCGTGAGCGGGTCGCCGCCGGAAAGCAGCACGTCCCGGATCTCGGCGTGCGCTTCGATGTAGGCAATCCCCTGCTCGTATTGGTTCGGATTGAAATGGAATTCGCCGGTCTGCCCGACCATTCTTGCTCGCGTACAGTAACGACAATAAGTGGCACAGAAGTTTGTCACCAAGAAAAGCACGCGGTCCGGATAGCGATGAACCAGGCCCGGTACCGGCATGAAGGCATCTTCCGCGAGCGGATCGTCGGCTTCGCCGGGTCCGATTTGGAATTCACCGGGAAGTGGGATCATCGTCCTTCGGATCGGATCGTGGGGATCCGCTCGGTCGATGAGTGATGCGTAGTAAGGGGTGACCCCAACGGGCAAGTGTCCGCCGGTTGCTTGAACCGCCGCACGCTCGTCAGGGGAAAGGCGAAGAATACGTTCCAGGCCGGCTGAGTCACGGATCCGTTTGCGCAACTGCCAGCGCCAATCATTCCACTCGTCGAACGTTGTCTCGGGAAAGAACTCCTGTCGGAAGCACTCGCTTGAGCAGCGACGCGAATCCACCGGCTCAGCGCGAATGCGATGGGCCGGTGCACGAGCCGACCGCGACCTTCCGTTTCGTTCTGGCTTGAGCGATGGCGGCTTTTCAAGAGCCACCAGGCAAACAACGTTGCGGCGAGAGCCGCCAGGCTCCGAATCGGAGCCACCAGATTGTACGTCCATCTCTTTGGAGGACCTCACGTGGGCGCTGCCGGTTCGCCCCGTCCGATTTACACACGGACGACACCCTGACCAATCTTGCAAGCGCGCCAAGTCGTAGGGATTAAAACCTGTTGTTTGAGAATGTCAACGAAAAACCCGTCCATCACGGAAAATTATTTGAAGCGCGTCGCCGCGCGGGCTGCAGCGGGCGGGTCCTCCGCGCGAGAGCTTGGA
>JAHJDG010000190.1 GCA_018812265.1 bacterium
CTGTCGTCGGATGCGTCAGAATCGAAATGTACGGAAGCTTTGCTTCGCCTAATTGAGTCAGTTTGACACTTGCTTTCGCCATCTGCATCAGTGAGACCATCCCCTCCTGCATCCGCATGCCGCCCGAACGCGACACCACGATCAGTCCACGCCTATCTTCGATGGCGCGATCCACCGCCCGCGCGAATTTCTCGCCCACCACGCTGCCCACGCTGCCCCCCATAAAGGCGAACTCCATGATCCCCAGCACGGACGGATATCCGTCCACCCGACACGCGCCGGTCGTGATCGCTTCGTTGAGTCCCGTTTTCTTGACCGAAGACACGATGCGATCCGCGTATTTCATCTGATCTCTGAATCCCAGCGGATCGGTGGACTTGAGTTCATGGGCGAATTCCTCCCACGTCCCTTCGTCGGCGATGATGTTGACGTATTTCTCTCCGGGGATCGGGAAATGAAATTCACACTTCGGGCACACCTGCAAACGCTTGTCGAGCTCACGGCTGAAAACGATCTCGCCGCAGCTATCGCATTTCACCCATAGATTGTCAGGCGTGGTTTTTTTCGGTTGCGAAACCAAACCCGTTCGATCGCGTTTAAACCATTCGAGCGCCATAGCTCTGCCTCGCCATTCCCAGATCGTTACAGCCGGTGTCCTCGCTCTCCTCCGATGGGGAGAGCGAGATCAACGAGCGATGCATAACCCGTGCGTCTTCACCGTCTCGATAGTAGCGTTTGCGAACCGCCAATTGCGCGAAAGCGTATTTCGTATAGAGCGCTTGCGCCGCTTGATTCGACATTCGCACTTCGAGATACACGTCGCGCATTCCGCTCTGCCGAGCGATGTCCAGCAAATATTCCAGGAGCGCCGCGCCAACTCCCTGCCGTTGCCGGTCGGGCGACACGGCAACATTGAGAATATGAATCTCATCCATTACCCATTGAGTGATGAGATAACCGATGACGGTTGGCCCCTTCTGCGCGATCCAGCATTTTTCGGAAAGACTGATCGCCTCGACGAAACTCTCGTAGGACCACGGATCCGGGAAGACCGCCTTCTCGATCTCGACGATCGCGGGCAGATGGTCTACCGTCATACGCGTAATGCGAATCTTATTCATCGGCTCGCGCATGAATTTCCCGAAAGCGATCTATGATGTCCGTCACTTCTCGCATCTGTGCTACGTCATGTACTCGCACCACGTCCGCGCCGTGCAATACGGAGAGCGCTACGGCGGCCGCGGTGGAAAACCGTCGCCGATCGGCAGGAGCCTGACTGAACTCGCCCGTGAATCCCTTGCGCGAAGGTCCCGCCAACACTCCGGCCGCCAAACCGTGGAATCGGCTTAACCCGCCCAGCAGCCGGTAATTCTGCTCATAAGATTTGCCGAAACCAATTCCCGGATCCACCACGATGCATTCTCGCACAATTCCGGCTTCCTCCGCCAGCGAGACGGCCGCACGAAGGTCCTCCCCCACCTCGCCGAGCAGATTGTCATAGTGCGTGTTCTGCTGCATTGTGTCGGGAGTTCCGCGCATGTGCATGAGCACGACTCCGGCACGGTATCGTGCGCACACGGCCGCAAGCTCCCGATCCTTCCGCAACGCCGAGACGTCGTTGACAATCGCAGCTCCCGCTTCCAGACACTCGCAGGCCACCGCACTCAAACACGTGTCCACGGACATCGGCACCCGAACGCGAGTTTCCAGACGGCGAAACACCGGCAGCAGTCGGCGAAGCTGTTCATCTGCGGAAATCGGATCACTGCCGGGCCGCGTGGACTCCGCTCCGAAATCTAGAAGGTCCGCGCCTTCGTCCTGAAGTTGAAGCGCATGTTCCGCCGCGCGAGCTGGATCGAAATAGCGTCCGCCGTCCGAAAACGAGTCGGGTGTTACGTTGACGATGCCCATCAGCAGCGTGCGCGTCCCCAGTACGAGCTCCCCCGTGCGGTGACGCCAAACGCGTCTCGGTGCGGCCTTAGTGTCCATCCATCAGATGCAGCGCTTCGAGCCGCGTGGCTTCACTGGTCATGACGCCGCGAACCGCCGAAGTCACCGTCCAACTCCCATGCACCTTTTCCCCGCGCATCATCAAACACAAATGCTGAGCGCGAATCACGACGAACACTCCCATCGGTTTCAGTCTGCGCATGATCGCGTCGGCGATGTCCGTTACCATCGTTTCTTGAAGCTGCGGCCGCTGCGAGAGCACCCGAACGATGCGCGCCAGCGATGAAAATCCCGTGACCTTGGAATCCTTCGGAATATAGGCGATGGAAGTGAACCCCCAAAACGGCAGCAGATGATGCTCGCACATCGAATAGAACGGAATGTCACGGTGGATGATCATCTCATGATGCTCCGCCGTGAACATCTTGAGTTCTTGCTCGGCATCCTTCCCCACCCCCGCGAAGATTTCCTCGAACATCGTGGCCACGCGCTGCGGTGTTTCGCGTAATCCGATCCGCTCGACGTCTTCGCCGATGGCCTCCAGAATCAGCCTGACGGCTTGTTCGATTTTATCTCGATCCACTCGTGCTGTCCGATCCCATCGGTTTCAACGTCAGAACCACCGCTTCCTCCGAACCCGCTCGCACCTGCACCTTGCGGTTTGCGTCTCCATCGGTGATGAATCCGTATTTGGAAACGCTCACCAAATGCGGCCCGGCGGGGAGATGGCGAAGCCATGCGTCGGTCACGTATTCGGTGGGCGATCCGTTGAGATGGATCGTTGCGCCCGGAACGTTGCAGATCACCTGAATGCTTCCCGAGCGATCCCGCAGCAGGATCAGGAGCAGCACGATCCCCGCGATCACCAGAAACACCGAGACGATCAGGCGATTGCGTACTCGCTTCTGACCCACTTCAAGCTCTTCCATGTCCACGGGAATCTGATGCTCGCGCTCGTAGATCTCGGCCTCGGTCAGCCACTCGGCTTCGCCGTCTTCGTTCACGAATCGCCGGTATCCCCCCTTGGCACGATAGAAAGATTCGATCTCCTCCTCGATGATCCGTTGCCGGTCTTCCGAGAGCGGAGCCGCCCATCGCGGTCCCGCCGGAGCGCCGCCTTGTTCCTCGCGCAGTCGCTCGCGGTTTTCCAGCTCGCGACGAATCAGCTGCCGTAGCTCTTCCTCTTCTCGGGGATCCATGCGGTCAGGTTCGGTCGTTCGGGAGGGTCTTGTTCTCGGTCGGTAGGCCGATGACTTCGTCTATCTCGCGGCTATCGAGAGCTTCTCGCTCGATCAGCGCTTTCGCCAGTTTGTGCAGCCGCTCCAGTTCGCGGGTGAGAACTTCACGGGTGGTGTTCTCCGCTCGTCGTACGATGTCCCGCACTCCCTCGTCTATGGCGTTGGCTGTCGTATCGCTGTAGTCCTGAATGTGCGTATAGTCGCGGCCCAAGAATACTTCGTCTTCCTTTTGTCCGTAGCGAAGCGGTCCCAGCTTGTCCGACATCCCCCACTGTGTGACCATTTTTTTGGCGATCTCGGAGATGCGTTTCAGGTCGTCCGCCGCCCCGGTGGTGAGTTCATGGAACACCAACTGTTCGGCCACGCGTCCGCCCATCAAGAACGCGAGTTGGCTCTCAAGAAAAGTGCGGCTGTAGCTATGGCGGTCGTCCAACGGCACGACGTGCGTCAATCCCATCGCCCGCCCGCGCGGAATGATCGTCACTTTGTGCACGGGATCCAATCCCGGAACGAATTTGGCGATCAGCACGTGGCCCGCCTCGTGATAGGCCGTGGAACGCTTCTCGCTGTCGGAGACGACTACCGATTTGCGCTCCACGCCCATCAGAACCTTGTCCTTGGCCGCTTCGAGATCCACCATCGAAATTTCGTCTTGATCCAGCCGCGCGGCGATAAGCGCCGCTTCGTTCATGAGGTTCGAGAGTTCCGCTCCCGCCATACCGGGAGTGCTCTTGGCGATGATTTCCAAGTCCGCTTCCGCCGCCAGCGGCTTGTTCTTCGCATGCACCTTGAGAATTCCCAGCCGTCCTCGCACGTCGGGACGATCCACCACGATCTGGCGGTCGAAACGACCGGGCCGTAGCAGCGCGGGATCCAGGATGTCGGGACGGTTCGTCGCCGCAATCAGAATCACGCCGTCGTTCTCTTCAAAACCGTCCATCTCGATCAGAAGCTGATTTAAAGTCTGCTCGCGCTCGTCATGGCCGCCGCCAAGACCGGCTCCGCGATGCCGTCCCACCGCGTCAATTTCATCTATGAAAATGATACAGGGAGCGTTCTTCTTGCCGGTTTCAAACAGATCTCGAACCCGGCTCGCACCCACGCCCACGAACATCTCCACGAATTCCGCGCCGCTGATCGTATAAAACGGCACACCCGCTTCCCCCGCCACCGCCTTGGCCAGCAACGTCTTTCCCGTTCCCGGAGGTCCCAAAAGCAGGCAACCGCGCGGAATCCGTCCGCCCAAACGAACGAACTTGCGCGGATTCTTCAAGAACTCGATGATCTCCGCCAGCTCTTCCTTGGCCTCTTCCGCTCCCGCAACGTCCACAAAGGTGATCTTGGGCTTGCTCTCCGAAAACAGTCTGGCCTTGCTCTTACCGAAACTGAATAGTCCCTTGGGACCCATCCCGCTCTGCATGCGGCTGATGAGGAAAATCGTGAACGCGATGATTAAAACCCAGGGAAGCAGGTTCAGGAGATAGCTTCCGATATCCGGCTTCTTTTCCTTGAACTGCAATTCCATCTGGAGATCACGCCATCGCATCACCATATCGTTGTCTATCTGGGGTGGCAGCGTCGTCCGAAACCGGCGGCCGTCATTGAATTCTCCGTGCAGCGTCTGGCCAATGATCGTCCCTTTCTTGACCATTCCCTGCTGCAACCGCTCTTCGAACTGATGATAGGGAATCTCGGTCTCGCTCGAACTTCGGTCAAGGAGCTGAGCCACCACGATGAATCCCACCACGATCAGGAGCAGGATATACAAAGTTCGTGTGGCCCTCTTCCACTCAACGCGGTCTTCGGGCGGCTTGCGCTTTTTGTCTTTGTCCGATTCAGGCACGGCCGTTTCCTATTCGTCGGTACGAGCGTACAAATCGGCCAGATAACGCCACTGATGAGCGTAGTCCAGCCCATAGCCCACCACAAAACGATCCGGGATATCCATTCCCACGTATTCCGCCTGCTCGCCTCCCGCGAGTGCGGACGGTTTCCGGAACATCGTCGCCATCACCAGGCTGGCGGGCTTCTTTCGGCGAAGATGATCCCGCAGGAAGTCCAGCGACTTGCCGGTGTCCACAATGTCTTCGACAACGACCACGTGCCGCCCGGCAAGATCCGTATCCACGTCCTTCACCAGCCGGATCGGGCCGGGTTTCATGTTCGTGGTGTAGCTCGATAGTCGAATGAAATCCACCTCACAGGGGATATTCACTTCCCGAACCAGATCGGCCATGAAGGCGAAGCAGCCGTTCAATACGCCGACAAACACCGGATTCCGCTCCGCGTAGTCCTCGCGCAGGCGGGCGGCGACCATCCGCAAATGGCGATGGATTTCCTCTCGCGAAATCATTCGTTTGAAACGATAGGGAGCAACGCCGACAATCTCGCTGGTCCGCTCATCCGTCGCTGCGATCATTCTGTCCTTTCCATGCAATCCACATCGGTTGCGTAGTATATGAATCAGCCAAGGCTCGCTCGGCCGTTTCTCCGCCCACTATCCACAACGGTCCATCCGCATCCGTGACCACGAGCGTCCGGGCGCGTTCCAGTGGATTCCTTCTTCGTTCAGCCAGCAGGTCGGCCACTTTTTTCATCGGTCGGCCAGCGGATTTCAGCCGGTCTCCGGCCCGCCAGCTTCGCAGCCACAGTTCTCGATCGGCCAGATCGCGACGAACCGGAATCATCCACGTTATACTCGCATCGTCCGGCCGTTCCTCGCATAGCAGCAGAATCCCGTTTCGTTCGGGAACCGACCACTCTCCCATCCCGATCCGCCTACAAACCTCGGCCGGGTGCTCACGGAGAAGCCACAGCACGCGGCCACGTCGTAGTGCACGAATCCCCGCCGGCAGCTCGATCTGTGCCTCGGGAGTTCGACCTCTCAGCATATCGTTTATCTGTCGGCGAAGGGCGGAGGGAAGCCGAGAGTCCCTCTCACCGGTCAGGTCCCGCCACGCAGCCTCAACCGGAATGAAACTTAAACAACTAAAATAGCGGAAAATCCCCTCAATTGCAAGGCCAATGGCACTCTTCGACTCTCCGTCTTGAAAGCGTATCGGCATGACTTTACTAAGCTTCCGCATGATCTCCAAACCTTGCCCGAGCGCCTGTCCCGCCTCAGCCACATGCTGCATCTTCGTGACATTCCAAAAGTCTTGTTTATTTAAAAGATAACGTCGGATTCGATTTCTTGCATGCCGGAGGTCTTGGTTGGTCGGATCTTCACGAAATGGGATATCTCCTTCTTCTACCCATTTCCGAAGTGTTTCCCGCCGAATGGTCAGCAGCGGACGCAGCACCCGTCCTCGCCGCCGGGGAATCGCCGTCCATTCGTACCACGGGGCTCCGCTTCGCATCCGCATCAGAACCGTTTCTGCCGAATCATCGAGGGTATGGCCGGTTACGATCCATCGGCATCCGTGCTTCTCGGCCATTTCCGTCAGCGCTTCGTATCGCACCGATCTCGCCGCCGCTTCCTGCGAGAGCCGCCGTTCTCGCGCGCGCTTGGGCACGTCCTCACGCCGTACGCAACACAGGAATCCCCATTTTTTGGCAATTTCGCGCACGAAGTCTGCATCGAGAGCGGAATCAGCTCGCAAACTGTGATCAACATGTCCGACGACCAACCGATCGCCGCCCCGGCCATACGCGTCCGCCAGATACGCGAGCAAACCCACGGAGTCCGCCCCGCCCGATACAGCTACTAAGATCCGCTCCGGCGGTCTTACCCATCGCTGCACGAAGCGATCAGGTTCATCCGCCCACTCAGGCCGGACAATCAGCTTCCTTTTCTCGCTTTGGATTAATTCCACGATTCGGTTCTTCTCTGGCGGAGGTCTAAATTGGGTGATGAATAGAAAGGCCTTGCCGAGATCGCAAGGCCCATCGCTCTTCACCTGGCTTCCATTCTACGTCTTATCACAGGCCTGTTGACATTCTTGATGACGATTGTCGGTTTCAATGTTAGCTCTGTTCTACAACGAAATTTCCTGAAAACATTACATTGTATATCGTACAATACCAAAAATGCGATAAAAGTATCGAAATATCTTACTATACAAAGGAGACCGGACGATTTCGGTCACGGTCTCCCGATCAAACTTGTAGCGGAGGAGGGACTCGAACCCCCGACACCAGGATTATGATTCCCGTGCTCTAACCAACTGAGCTACTCCGCCAAAGGGATTACCGCTTCAATCAAACGGTATCCTTAAATATACAATGAAATGAGTTTGAATGTCAAGTCTGCCTTTGCCTCTGCGGTTGCAGCCAATCCCCTGCTGAGTCCGGCTTGACTATTGCAAATGCAGGAGCTACATTGCCGTTGCGGTTTCCAGAGAATGCCGATTCACTATCTAAGCCATACTCCCTCGCCTGATGAATATGCCTGATTTTCGAGACCTAAACGTCTTTTTGACGGGCGGGGCCGGTTTCATCGGTTCCCACACAGTAGATGAGCTCCTGAAGCTTGGGGCACGGGTGGTCTGTCTGGACAACTTCGACCCCTATTACGACCGCGCCGAGAAGGTGGGGAATCTTGAGTTCTGTAGCACGGATCCACGTTTTGAGCTCATCGAAGGCGACATCCGCGATTCCGTATTGCTTCGACATACACTTCGCCGCACGAAACCGAACATCATTGTTCATCTGGCGGCCCGCGCGGGAGTTCGTCCTTCCCTGCAAGACCCGGCCGGCTATGCCGACGTCAACGTCCAGGGTACGGCTGTTCTCTTGGAAGCGGCTCGCGAGGAAGGAATTCGCGATTTCGTTTTCGCGTCTTCTTCCTCCGTCTATGGAAACCAGGGCGGCGGACCGCTCGCGGAATCGCTTCCCACCGACACTCCGCTCTCACCCTACGGCGCGACTAAAAAAGCCGGCGAAGTCCTCTGCCATTCCTACCACCACGTTTATGGAATGTCCGTAGCTTGCTTGCGCTTTTTCACCGTCTATGGCCCGCGCCAAAGACCCGATCTGGCCATCCGCAAATTCGTTCGCCTCGCTCTCGACGGCGAGCCCATCCCCTTCTTCGGAGACGGTTCTTCGCGGCGCGACTACACTCACATCAGCGACATCCTCACCGGTATCCTCGGCGCAATCCGGTGGGCGCGAACGAGCGAACCTCGCTATGGCATCTTCAATCTCGGTTCCGCCCATCCGATATCCCTCAGTGAACTCGTGAACATGATTGAACGTTCCGTCGGGCAGCCGGTTCAAAGACAAATGCTCCCCCTCCAACCCGGAGATGTATTCCAAACCTATGCCGATACTTCCCTCGCCGAGGCGGAACTGGGTTTCCGTCACGAAATCGAGTTTGAAGATGGCCTGCGTGAGTTCGTTCGATGGATGATTGAGAAACGTTCGTCCGAGAGTTGAGTTTTTCATGGAACCACATACTGGAAGCGCTCGTCGAGGCGAACGCTTTCTCTTTTCCTGAAATCTCCAAAAACTCAGAAGTCTGGATCGCGGAACACAATCTCGCCTCCCACAATCGTCATCAGCGCCTTCGTTTCGCGGATATGCTCCGGTTTGCAGGTCAGAACGTTGCGTGAAAGCACTGTGAAATCCGCGAACTTTCCCTCCTCAATCGTTCCCCCGTCTTTTTCCCAGAATGCGGCAAACGCGCTGCCCAATGTATAGGCTCGGAGAGCTTGATCGGCCCGAATCCGCTCTTGCGGCTGCCATCCTCCGGGCGGATTCCCATTTGCATCCTGCCGCGTCACCGCCGCCGCAATTCCCGCGACAGGATTCATGTCCTCGACCGGCCAATCGCTCCCGAACGCCAGCCGCGCACCCCAATCCAACAAACTGCGCAAGGCATATGAAGACTTCGCCCGTTCCTTCCCCAGACGCGGCTCCACAAACCGCATGTCAGCCGTAGAGTGAATCGGTTGCATCGAGGCGATCACGCCCAGTTCCGCGAACCTCGGAATATCGCTCTTCCGAAGATGCTGAACATGTTCCACCCGCGGGCGCAACTCTGCCGGATTCGCAGCCGCTCCCGCTCTTTTCAGAGCATTCAAGCATATGCTGCACGCTCGATCCCCGATCGCGTGCAGTGCCACTTGATAATGCTCTTCAGACGCAGCCTGAATCCACTCGGCCAGCAATCCTTCCTCGATAACCAGCATACCCGATGAACCCGGTGTGTCGTCATACGGCTCGTAAAAAGCCGCCGACCTCGAGCCCAACGCTCCGTCCACGAATCCTTTGAGCGTGCCGACGCGATAACCGGTCGCATTCACTCGCTCGAAGCGATCCTCCTCGAATCGAAAATTTTCACTCACCGGCCAAACATTCAGACGGATTTTCCGCTCGGCGCTCCCCGCGAACCGGGCATAGTGAGCAAGATGGTCTCGTCGCACGCTGCTGCTGACGGCCGTAATCCCGCGCGAAAAGGCGTGATCCTGTGCCTTCAAGAGTGCGTTTCGAGTCTGCTCCGGGCGTGGCGGCGGGATCGCGTGCTCCACCAAATGCGCCGCCGGTTCGCGGAGCATTCCCGTCAACCGGCCCTGTTCATCCCGGTCGAACCTTCCCCCCGGCGGATCGTTCGTATCCTGATCAATTCGAGCCGCTTCCAGAGCCTGCGTATTCGCCAGCGCCGAGTGCAGATCGTGCGTCCAGATGAAAACGGGGCTGTCGGCACAGACCCGGTCTATGTCATGGCGGGTGACGCGGAAACGCGTTTCGTCGAACCTCCCGCCGCGGATCCATTCACCGGGACGAATCTCACGTTCCCGAATGTATCTCGCCAGCACGTCCGTGAACTGCTCGACCGACTCCACGCCGTCGAAATCACACTCCATGAGCATGAATCCGCCCAGCAGCAAGTGACAGTGCGCGTCGTGCAAGCCCGGAATCAGCAGAGAGTCCGGCGGACAGACAATCGCATCCGGCCGAAGTCTCGCTTGGTTCTCCGGAATCATCTGCGCAATCCGATCCCCATGCGTCTCGATCATCAGCTTGCGGGTCGTTCCAGTTCCGATCCATGTGTTCGCGATGATCTGCATACGATTATTCTCCGGCAAGCCGTATCTGAAAACGATGGATCACCAGCGCTCGTCCCGATTGTGCGTCGGCGTCAATTACCACACCCGACAGCCGCACGTCTCCCTCGGCGCAACCCGATTTGTTTCCCATCATCGGATGCAGAAAGCGGTGCAGCGCGTGTTCCGTCTTCAGTCCGATCACTCCGGCGTGGGATCCGGTCATTCCCGCGTCGGTAATGTACGCCGTCCCGCCCGGCAGGACTTCCTCGTCTGCGGTCTGCACGTGCGTGTGCGTGCCGATCACCGCCGTTGCCAGTCCGTCCACATAGCGCGCGAAGGCCAGCTTCTCGGCGGTGGCCTCGGCGTGAAAATCCACGAAAATGAGCGAGGTCTCGGAGCGCAACTCTTCGATCGCCGCTTTACCGATGCGAAACGGATCATCCGTCGGCGGAAGCATGGCGCGACCGATCAAATTAACGACTCCCATCCGTTGCCCGGCCCGCACGTCGAACACTCCCCGTCCCCGGCCGGGAGCGCCGTCCGGCAAATTCAGAGGCCGCAAGACCCGCGATTCCTCATCGGTAAGTTCATGTGTCTTGTCGCGGAAGAGCGTGTGGTTGCCGCCGGTAATCACGTCCGCTCCCGCGTCAAACACGTCGCGAGCCTGCCCGGCCAGTAGACCCTTGCCGTGCTCGGCGTTCTCGCCGTTCACGATGCAGAAATCCGCCTGCTCGGAACGGAGAAGCCCGGGCAGGAGACGCTTCACCGCCTCCAGACCGGGCTTCCCGAATACATCGCCCACGAACAGAACGCGAATCGCGCCCGCCGGTTTACTTGGCGACACTGGTCGCGCGGAACTCACGCAGAACCGTTACCTTGATCTGTCCCGGATATTCCAACTCGGATTCGATCTTCTTGGCGATATCGAGCGCGATCGTCTCGGCTACGGCGTCGGTAACCTTTTCGGGTTCTACGATCACCCGCACCTCACGACCCGCCTGAATCGCATAAGACCTCTGAACTCCCCGAAAACCGCTGGTGATTTCTTCCAACTTCTGAAGGCGTTGGATGTAGATTTCGAGCGTCTCGCGCCGCGCGCCGGGCCGCGCGCCGGACACCGCGTCGGCGGCTTGCGCCAGCACTCCGATCGGCGATGTGAAATCCTCGTCGCCATGATGAGCCGCGATGGAATTGATCACCGCTTTCGACTCGCGGTATTTCTTCGCCAGCTCCGCGCCGATCTGAACGTGCGTGCCTTCCGTGAACCGGTCAATCGCCTTGCCGATGTCGTGAAGCAAACCGGCCCGCCGACCAAGTTTCGCGTCAAGTCCAAGTTGCGCGCACATGAGTCCCGTCAGGTGCGCCACTTCGATGGAGTGCTGTAATATGTTCTGACCGTAACTGGATCGGAACTTGAGCCGGCCCAGCAGCTTGATCATTTCGGGATGCAATCCGGCCACGCCCGCTTCGTGGCAGGCCGCCTCGCCCACCTGCACGAGTTGTTCCTGCATCTCCTTTTCGCACTTCTTCACCAGGTCCTCGATCCGTCCCGGGTGAATGCGGCCGTCAGCCATGAGACGTTCGAGAGCCATCCGCGCGATCTCGCGGCGCAGCGGATCGAACGCCGAGATAATCACCGCCTCGGGTGTATCGTCCACGATGATGTCCACCCCGGTGGCCTGCTCGAACGCTCGAATGTTCCGCCCCTCGCGGCCGATGATCCGTCCCTTGATCTCGTCGTTGGGGATCGGCACGACCGACACCGTGCTTTCCACCGCGTGATCGGCGGCGCTCCGCTGGATAGCCGCGATGACAATCTCTTTCGCGTCGCGGTTGGCGGAGAGCCTTGCCTGATCGCGCATCTCCTTGACCATTTCCGCCGTCGCCTCGCGAGCGCGTTCGAGAAGTGCTTCTTTCAGCTCGGCTACCGCTTGATCCTTCGTCAGTCCGGCCACGCGCTCCAGCGCCGCCTCCGCTTCCGATTCCAGAGTCTCGATTCGGGCCTGCTTCTGCTGGAGGGATTTCTCCTTCTGCGTATTGGACTGAACCAGCCGATCCGCTTCCTTGGTTTTCTTGTCCAGGTCCTCGGCCCGGGACTTGACGTGGGCTTCTCGATCGCGAAGGGTATGCTCCGCGCGAGCCAGCTCGTCCTGTTTCCTGCGGTTGTCTGTCTCGAGTTTACTGCGGAGTCGAAGCTGCTCGTCCTTGAGTTCGAGCATCTTCTCCTTGAATAAAGTCTCCGCTTCCTTCTGCGCATCGGTGATGATCCGGTCGGCCTCCTGCTTCGACGCCGCCAGCTCCTTGCGAATGAACCGGCGGCCGATCACCCAGCCGAGGAAGAAGAACACCAGACAAGCAACCAACTCGATCGCTCGTACGACGATCGGATTATCCATGGTCGCTTCCCCTTCTCACAAAAAAAACAATCCCTGCAAGGCTCGGCGATGTACCAAGAACCTGGTACATACACGGTGGGAATCCTCCTGAACGGTTCTCGCTTCCACTATCCGTTGACCGGCGAACCGGAGGCTCGCCGCGGAATCCGCTCGAAAGCGGATGCAGGCTTGCGATAGACGCCAGAGCCGAACTCCCTCGCTTTTTCATGTTGGTTCTTGAAAAAGCCTGGCTCAAGCAGGGATAGTTTGCTATATGATGTTGCAAAGAACGATTTCTTCTGTCGTGCAACCTCCGTGAGTGAAACGATACCTCTTCGGCAGTAATTACAGTTCCCTCAGTCCCCGGCCCAAATGCTCCGTGATCTCCTTGACCTTCCGCTCATAGCGATCCGCCAAATCCACCTTCTCCCGTCTGAGCGAAAACACTTCGTCAATCAGATTCAGTGCCGCCAGAACCGCGACTTTCAGTGGTGGCCGATCCGGTTCGGCCTGTTGGATCTTTCGCATACGAGCATCCAGCGAAGCGGCGATTTCCCGAATGTAATCCGCATCGGCATGGGCTCGAACGGGGTATTCCTGCCCCAGAATCGTCACTCGAACGGTGGTCTCGCGATCCTCGTCGGATCGCATTCCCTTGCCTTCGGCGGTCATTGTTTGACCTTCCGAACTCCCACTATACGTCCTCAAGCCTCGCCAACAGGGCGGCAATCTTCGACCGGATAAGTTCCTCTTGATCCGGATCTCGTTGATTGTGGCGGAGAGCGTCACACTCGCGGGTCAGCTCCTCAGTCTTGCTCGCCGCCTCCTCGTAACGTTCGCGCCACACTTCCGCCTGCTTCTGCAGGTCCGCCTTCTCGCTCTGGAGAACCCGCAGACGCTCCAAAACGAGATTGACCTTGGTCTCCAGTGCCTCAAACGGTATGGCGTTCACGTGACCTCCAGCCTCTTCCTTGTCAAATAATCCGCCGGTCATACTCTATCGAAGAACCGCTCCCTGACGGGCTTGAAGCGCCTCGGTGATTTGTTTCATCCATTCGTCAACTTCGGCCGATTCAAGGCTCCGCTCCGGATGAGCGAACTCGACCCGAATCGCCACCGATTTCTTCCCCGGTCCCAGTTTTTCGCCTCGAAACAGGTCAACCGGCTCGGTCCGCCGCAAGAACTCTCCGCCCTGTAGCCGAATCGTGGCCAGTAGATCCCCGACCGGAACGGTTTCGTCCACCACCACCGCAATGTCCCGCCACGAAATCGGGAAGCGGGGCAGCGGCATGTACTCAATATCCGAAGATCGGGCTGTCGAGACGATGCCCAAGTCGAGCTCGAGCCAGCCGACATCGGCATCAATACCCGATTTAGCCATTTCCTCGACCGGCCAAATCCCCCATTTACCGAACACGGCGGATCCGGAGCGGGCTTCTCCACTCAGAACTCCACCACGATCAATAGCATAGCAAATAATCTCGACATTGTCAAGCGATAACTTGCCTGCCAAAACTTCCAGTACCGCTTTCATGTCATAGAAATCAAACGGCTTAGGAACCTGATCCCAGCCCGTCGGACGGCTCGATCCGGTGAATATCGCCGCCAGTGTTTGTCGTTCCCAAGTCCGGGGATCGTCCTTACTTCCTTCATGGAAAACCCGTGCCATTTCAAACAGCCGGAGGGTACGGTCTCCCCGTTGCCAGTTGGCCGCCGCCGCCCGCACCAAATGGGGCAGCACCGATCCCTGCAATACCAGCATGTCGTCGGTAACGGGATTCTTCAGCGGCACTCCCGGCGGCATTCCCATTGGGTCCTGTCGTTCATTGGGTGTGTACATGGATACCGACAGCGTCTCATGGAATCCCAGACCCACCATCACGTCCACCGTCTTCCGCCGCAGAACGGCCATCGGATCATCCCGGCCCGCCAGCGGAACCCGGCTGACGTCGGCGGTGGGAATCCTGTCGTAGCCATAGATACGGATGACCTCCTCGATGAGGTCAATCTCCCGCTCCAAATCCGGCCGGACGGTTGGGCAGGTCACCTGCCATGACGGATCATTCTCGGCCACCTCACAGCCAAGCCGAACGAAAACATCCTTCATCTCCTTGCGCGGGATATCAACACCCACGACCACTAATACCCGGCCGGGCCGGAAGGAAACGCGCGACGGTTCAATGGTTCGCGGATAGCAATCCACTCGGCCCGCCAGCACCTCGCCGCCGCCCAATCTGTGCATCAAGGCAGCGGTGGCATCCACCACCCGTGGAACTCCGTTGGGATCCATCCCCCGCTCGAAGCGACGCGACGACTCCGTCCCCAAGCCGTGCAGCTTGGCCGACCTCCGTACGTACACCGGATCGAAGTACGCGCACTCGATGATGACGTTCTCGGTGTCGTCGCGGATCTCGCTGTTTAGACCGCCCATGATTCCGGCCAGTGCCACGCCTTTTTTCGGATCCGCGATGAGCAGGTCTTGCGATGTCAGCTTGTACTCCTCGCCGTCCAGCGTCACGAATGGTTCCCCCTCCTCCGCCATCCGCACGATAATGCTCCGGTCCTCCACGAATCTGGCGTCAAACGCGTGCAACGGCTGACCGAATTCGAGCATCAGAAGATTGGTCACGTCCACGACATTCGAGATCGGGCGAACTCCGCAGCGCGTGAGCTTCAGCCGCATAGCGAACGGCGAGCGAGCAATCCGAATACCTTTCACTACCCGCGCCGCGTACCTCGGGCAAGCCTCGGGAGCCAGAGTCTCCACCGATACGAACGACGAAGCCGGCTCGGCGATCTCCTTCAATGAATACTCCGGCCATTTCCACGGCAACTTCAGCTTGGCCGCCACGTCCCGCGCCACCCCCACGTGCGAGAGATAATCGGGACGGTTGGGAGTGATCTCCACGTCGTACAGCGTATCGGGAAGATCGAGATACTTCGCCGCCGGAGCGCCTTTCTGCCAGTCCGCGTCTCCTTCGATAATCCCCGTGTGATCATCGGACAAACCGATTTCGCGCTCGGAGGCCAGCATTCCGAACGACTCGATTCCGCGCAGCTTGGACTTCTTGACCTTCATCCCATCCGCGGTCACCGCCCCCGGCAACATCACCACCACTTTTATACCCGCGCGCGTATTGGGAGCGCCGCACACGATCGGCAGAAATTCTCCACCCACGTCGGTCTTCGTGATCCACAGATGATCGCTGCCCTCGACGCGGGCGCATTCGACTACCTCTCCGATCACGACGTTATCGAGCAGCGGTGTGAACGAAGTGGTTTCTTCAACCTCGAGACCGAGAAACGTCAGAATCTCTCCCAGTTCAACAGGCAACACCGGGAGATCAACCAGTTCTTTCAGCCAACGGTAGGAGACAATCATGGAAAGTGAGATTCGTTGTTTTATAACCGATCAGCACACCACCGGAAACTGCCGTAAGAACCGCACGTCGCTCTCGAACAAGAGCCGGATATTGTCGAGGCCGAAGCGGCGCATGGCGATGCGGTCTATTCCCAATCCGAAAGCGTAGCCGGTGTATTTCTCCGTGTCGTAGCCGACGCCCGCCAGCACGTTGGGATCCACCATTCCGCTGCCGCCCATCTCCAGCCAGCCCGTCTCCTTGCACACACGGCAGCCCTTCCCGCTGCAGAAATTGCAGGTCACGTCCACCTCCGCCGACGGTTCGGTGAAAGGAAAGAAATGCGGGCGGAAGCGAATCTCCGTCTGCGAACCGAACAGCGCGCGATAAAAATGCAATAGCGTCCCCTTCAAGTCGGCCATCGTCACGCCTTCATCCACGTACAAACCCTCCACCTGATGGAACATCGGCATATGCGTCGCGTCGGGCCGGTCGCGGCGGTATACCCTTCCCGGCGAAATGATCCGCACCGGCGGTTTCTGCGATTCCATCACGCGGATCTGCACCGGCGAAGTTTCCGTCCGTACCACAAAACCGTTGTTCAAATATAAGGTGTCCGATTCATCACGTGAGGGATGCCACGGCGGCGTATTCAGCATGTCGAAATTATATCGGACAAGTTCGATTTCGGGACCCTCGGCAATCCGGAATCCCATCCCGCGAAAGATGTCCACGATCTCCCGCATCACGATGGTGAGCGGATGATAGGTTCCTACGAACGGCATTCGTCCCGGCAGCGTCACGTCCACCGTCGGACCTGCTGACTTGGGTTTGAGCTCCGCGAGTCGCTGCTCGGCAATCGCTTCCAGATCGGCCCGTAGCGCGTTCAGCAGCTGACCGACTTTAGGCCGTTCGGTAGCATCCACCTGCGGCATGAGCTTGAACAGCTCAGCCACGGCTCCCTTGCGGCTGAGATACTTCACTTTCACCGCTTCGGCTTCCGCCAGAGTCTGCGACTCTGTGAATTCGCCGATCGCACCGGCTCGGATATCTTCGATTCGTTCCTGAATCATACTTTTCCTTGAGAGAAAACAAGCGATTCCCGCGTCACGGAATCGCTTGACCAAATGAGTGGACGAAATGAAGTGCGCTGGCGGAAGACCGCGATCGGGTCTTCCGTCCGTCAGGCCGCGATTTGGCGGGTGA
>JAHJDG010000191.1 GCA_018812265.1 bacterium
GGCATTGGTCAAACCGGTCCTATCAGTCCTCGCGTCGTGTCGCGGTTGAGGAAACTGCTCGGGTTTCAACGCTACGTGCTCTGTTGTGGACGCCTCGAAACGCGCAAGAATCAACTCATGCTTTTAAAAGCGCTCGAGGACAGCGATCTTCCAATTGTGTTTGCCAGTGGCGGATTCAGCTATCAGCCGGCCTATGTAGAGATGACTAGGCGCTTCCGTCGCAAAGGTCCGGTCCGGATTATCGGTCGTCTGGAGACACCGCTGTATGCGCATCTCATGGCGGCGGCGGCGGTTCATGTTCTACCGAGTTGGTATGAACTGCCGGGTTTGGTGACATTGGAGGCGGCCAGTGCCGGCTCGGCCGTAGTCGCTTCCGACTGGGGAGCGATCCGCGACTACATGCCCGATGGAATGGTGCACTACTGTCAACCGGACGATCCCGATTCCATTCGCAGTGCTATTGAGGAGGCACTTGCAGCGGGTCCCAATCCGCGGGCAAAGGAAATCGCGGATGGCTACACGTGGGAGCGTTTTGGCAAGGAGACACTGGCGTCTTACGAAACCGTATTGAGTCGAACCACTCAGTCGTCGTGTCACACTGCATCTCAAAAACGAAATCGTCTAATAGATCACACACCGGAGGGTGTCATGAACTCAGCCGAGCGAACTCCGCCTCGATTTGAAGTATCCATTGTCATTCCCGTTCATAACCGCTGTGAATTGACGCAGCGATGTCTGGAGTCCATTTCCAACGCCGGCGACGAAACAACGTATGAAGTCATCATCGTGGACAACCACTCCACGGATGAGACGCATCGTCTGCTTCAAGCAATCGAAGGGGACGTGGTAATCCTGCGTCAACCCGTGAATCGCGGCTTCGCCGTCGCCTGCAACGCGGGGGCGCGCTTGGCGACCGGTGAGTTTCTGGTGTTTCTTAACAATGATACGGAGGTTCGGCCCGGCTGGCTGGATGCGCTGGTCGCGTGCGCCCGTTCCGAGCAGAATCTCGGCGCTGTCGGCGCACGGCTCCTCTATCCGGCGGGGGACGTGCAGCATGCCGGCGTGGCAATCAGTGTGAAGAAGGTCCCCTATCACGTCTTCCAGCATTTTCCCTCCGACCATCCGGCGGTAATGGAGAAACGAGACATGCAGGCTGTGACCGCCGCTTGTATGCTCGCTCCGAAACGGACGTTTGAGCAAGCGGGTGGATTCGATGAGCAGTATCGCAACGGCTTCGAGGACGTGGATCTATGCCTGAGATTGCGGCGGAGCGGACTCCGAGTCATCTATTGTCCGGAGTCCACCGTGATGCATCGGGAGGAATCGAGCGATGGCCGCAAAGATCATGATCGGGAAAATCTCGAACGATTTCTTGCCCGTTGGGGTGACACGATTGTGCCCGACGAAATCGAGCTGACGAGTCGCCACGGCTACTCGATTTCCTGGGAGCAGAAAGGCGGAGTGTATCGGGCGCTCGATGATATGATCGTGCGTGCTGAATCCGCTTCGTCATCGCCTTCCTCAGAAGCCACGCTGGAGGAAGCGCGCAGTCGCTATGAATCGGGCGATCTGGTGGGCGCTGCCAATATCCTACAAGCCGTTGTCGAAAGCCGCATGACGCTGGCCGGGCAGGATTCCTTTGAAGCGTGGCAACTTCTCGGCAACTGCTTTACGCGCTTGAGCAAATTCGACGATGCCGAGAGCGCCTATCATAAGGCCATCGAATCGGACAACTCATCGGAACGTCCCTATCTGGGATTGGGCACGCTGGCAATGCTCCAGGAGAACTGGCAAGCCGCCATGTACGGCTATATGACCGCGCTGGCCAAGAATCCGAATACGATGAAGGGCGAGTTGGGTGTGGGATTGTCGATGGCGGCGCGCCGCATGCACGACGAAGCGATGCAACGATTCACTCGAGTGCTCGAACACGAACCCGATAACGCCGAAGCGCTGTTCTATCTCTATCGTACGGCGATGGAGTCGGGCGAACCGCGACGTGCCATTCGTCCGATTGAGAAGTATCTCGAACGTCATCCGGGTGACGCGGATTTCCTGTTCAATCTGTGCGGAGCTCTCTGGAAAGCCGGCGAAATTGCGCGGGCGACCGAACTCTGTCAGCAACTGCTGGAACAGAATCCGGCTCATGCCGCCGCCCAAGACGTGATGAAACACTTGGAGGCTACGCTCTCGGAGCATGTCTGATGTCGTCGTAATCCAGTGGGCGCGTCTCGGCGATCTGCTGCAGACGCGAGTCCTCTTGCGACGACTCATGAGGAAAAATGCGACGGCACGGCGAGTTCTCTGCGCCGATGCCCGGTACGCCGATCTTGTCCGAACCTTTCCCGAGAAATTCGAGTTCTGGCCGGTTGATCTGAGAAAGTGGACCGCATTCGCCCGTCATCCGTCGTCCCATGACGATCTGTTGCGGACGCTCATCGCCGCGCGACGCGATAGCTCAGGGTTGAGCCGTCCGGATGTCTATGTCTTGACCCGTTCCCTGACGGCGGTTCTGTTTGCTGAGCGCCTGAGTCCACGGGCAATTCACGGATATCAGCGACGTGGCGCAGATTTGGTTGTTCCGCCTGCTATCGGAAAAATCGAAACCGCACTGGCAAGCGGGCAGCCCTTGCCGGTGCACCTCGCAGACGTGTGGGCGAACTTGGGAGAAAGTGAAGCGAATTCTTCGTGGCTGCCTGCACTCCGAATCCCTCGGGCGGCAAACAACTGCGCGGCAATGCGCGTCGGAATACTCTGTGACTCGGCCGAAGTGTATCGGGATATTCCGACCGCTTGGTTGGCGAGTCTCGCCAAAGCTCTAGTAAGGATTCCGGCTCATGTAACACTGTTCGGGGTTTCGCGAGGCGACGAGAAGAATGAGCTGACCGCCTTATCGAGGCATAACCCGCAGCAAGTGGATGATCTGCGCGGGAAAACATCGCTCAACGACTTGCTGATTCATATTGCCGAACAGGATACGGTGATTGGAGCCGATACCGGCGGTCTTCATCTCGCTGCAGCTCTGGGGATATTCACGGTCGGTTTGTACTTCGGGGGCGCGCACGCATCGCATACCGGACCGTACGCGGCCAACGCCGTAGTTGTGCAGAATCCGTCTTGGGACGAAACGCCACTCCGCGACATCGCCAGGTTGCTTGAAAATTACGGGCAACGGAGCGCGAGCGCAAACATCCCGGTGTCCTCTTCTGTGGCGCGTGCGCAACTGGATGCGTATGGAGTGGTTTACTCGTTCGACAAGTCCATGCGGCACGTGGAATCGTCGAATAGTCTTTGTCGCCGCGAGTTCTTCGAACGTTTTCAAGCGGCCACGGAAACGGAATCTTGCGACGGTATCGTTCAGCAAGCGACGGTAGCGACCGTGTCGGTGATCATTCCCGAGTGCGGTGTTCAGCACTATACTGAGGAATTGCTTGGGGATTTGTCGAGAGAATTGCAGGGCATTCAAGCGGAGATTCTGCTCGTATGTAGCGGAGAATCCGCAGCCCGGGCGGTTCCGAAATGCGATATCCCGCTTGCCTGCGTGCGAAGCGCCGACAGGTGCTCTTATTCCGTCGCCTGCAATGAAGGCGCAAATCGCGCGAACTATCGCTATTTGTTCTTTCTCAATAACGACACGCGCATTCCGGACGGGAAGCTTCGCGCCCTGCTGACCGACTTGCGCGCGGGAGAAGTGGTCTCCCCCGTGCTGCACAATGCGGACGGAACAGTGCAGAATTGTGGTGTGCGATTCGAGCGCGGTCGCATCGTTGAACTCGATCACAGTGCCGCAACTTCGGGAGCGGGCGAAAGCGAAGTGGACGCCGTTTCCGGCGTGGCAATGCTCGTCGAGCGAGACGTTTTCGGAAAGCTTGGCGGCTTCGACGAGCGATTTGCGAATGGCTATGAGGATCTCGATTTCTGTCTGCGGGCTGCCGCGATCGGAGTAAAATGCCGAGTCAGCCGGACTGCAGAGATCATTCATTATCGGGGTTCTACGCCGGGGCGATATGATCGGGAAGACGCGAGCCGAGCGCTGTTCATGAAGAAATGGCCGCACCTTGCTCAGTGTTTCGGACATAAGACTGTGAAGTCCGACGGTTACGAGCCGGTGCCGCTGTTGATCGTTTCTGATCTTTCAGCCGTATCCGCCGGCAGCGTGACGCGCTGGGTTTGGCCGCTTGAGGAACTCGGGCTGATTCGGGGGAAAGATTTTGAATGGATCCGAACGGATCAAGCGCAGGCGTCGCAGGGTGCATTCGGGAGAGCTTTGGAGGCGGCAGCAACAGTCATCGTGTTTCGGCCGCTGTCAAACGTGCGTGTTCAATCTCAGATCGAGGAGACACATGCGCAAACCGGCTTTTCGCTGGCGGTGGATTTCGACGATCTGGTTTTAGGAAGATTTCGGGCAGGTTCGCCGCGTGACATGGCGCGAAGGGAATGGGAGAAACGATTCCGATCACTCCTCGCCCGTACCGATGCGATCTCGGTCAGTACGGAGTCGCTGGCGGAGCAAATGAGAGTGGCTGGCTTTGACACAACCTGCCTTCCGACTCGTCCGTGGATTATGCAGCAACGGCACAACAGGCGAAGCGAGCGCGAACAGAACGGTGTACACGTTGGATTTTTCGGAACTCCGTCCCATCATGTGGATCTCGGCTCCATTCTGCCGGCATTGGAACGCACACTTGAGGCGCTTCCTTCCGTGAGATTCTATTGGTGGGGATGCCGCCCCGGCGACCTCATGCATCATCCGCAAGTGAGACAGGGCGGACCGTTCATTGAGGAGTATACCTTGCATTTGAGAAGACTGCATCATTTTGGCTTGGATCTCGCGGTGGTACCCTTGACCGATAGCCCGGCCGCGCGCGTCAAGACGGCGATCAAGTACTATGAGTATTCTCTGGCGGGAATTCCGGCCGTGTATTCGAACACGTTACCCTACTCGAAAATCGTTCGAGATGGTGATACAGGACTGCTTGCGAGTGAAGCAACACCGGATTGGATTGCCAAAATGAGTGCGCTCATTCAGGATGGTGACTTGCGAACGCAGATTGCGACGGCCGCCGAGAAGGATGTGTGCTCGCGCATGAAAGACTCTCTACCGAGGGAGGCATTCAAAATACTGCTCGTGACTCTGGGAATCTCGATTCGAGACGCAAATGCATGCCGAAACGACCAGGTGGTGCGATGTCCGGCTTAACCGATAGATTCGACAGATTCTCAGAGTTCAGAATTCTGCCATCGGTTGCAGGTCCGCCGTCGGCTGTACATGTTCCGTCGAGTTGTCTGATTCATAGTCGAAAAGACCCGGTTGCCGAGGCCAGAGACATCGCGTCCCAGTTGTTCGAGCGGAATCGAAAATCCACGGTTATCCTCGGCGGCGGACTGGGGTATCTGCCCGAAGCGATCCTCGATCTTGCGTCCGGAGATCACTTCGTTGCAGTCCTGGAGCCGGACGTGGGACTCTGGCAGCTTGGTCGGTGTCATCGGCCGGATGCGGCATACTTCAATTCGACGCGCATAGGAATACGACTCGTCCCGACGCCGTCCACGTTCTCGAACTGTTGCCAAGAGTTGACAGCGGAATCCGGCTTGATTGTATCGCCCTACTTCCTAAGGCTTGCTCAGCACGACGACACGCCGATTGCCGGATTTGTGCAGATTCTACGATCGGAGATGGCTTCACGACACGTTTACGACACTTTGATTTCCACCCACACTGCGATTAACGGTCCGCGGCTCGCACATTGCCCGAGTGCCCTGAATGTCCGGCTGCTTGATGACAAGCTGGTGTGCGTCTGCGGTGCGGGTCCGAGTCTCACGCCGTGTTTGGCATCTGTGAAGCGTTGCCGCGCTCAGGTCATCGTCGTTGCGGCGAGCGGCGCGGTTCCTTCGCTGCTTCAGGCGGGAATTGAACCCGATTGGATTATCGCGTTGGAAGGCAGAGAATCCATTGTAAACGATTTGAGCGATCTACGCGCCGACAGCCATATAATTGCCTTTGAGGTTGTTAACCCCGCCGTCCTCGAGCGCTTTGGGGAATCCACGATCTATCGCGGGGATGGCGTTCAGGGGCTGGAGACTCGGGGAGGAAGTTCACTCATTCCGGCGGTGGACTTCGCGCTTCGCACTTCGACCGCGGAAATCGCCTTGCTGGGCGCAGACTTGAGTTTGGCAAGCGGCTTGTATGCGGGGGGTGCGAAACGAGACGCCAGTCCAACGGATTTGGGAAATCCGTCACCACCCAAGTTTGCATCCATGCGCGCCGGGATCGAACGTCTTCTATCGAAGCCTGATCTCCAAAATCGAACTATCTTCCATGTTCTACCTAAAGGACGTCCGCTGCGAGGAACGTCCTGCATCGAACCATCGGATCTCGAGGAACGAATCGGAAAATACGCCGCTCAAACGAGGACTCATGTCTGACAAAGCCGAATACGGCAAGTACCTGTGCGATCCGCAGAGCATCGCCGCCGTCCGCAGCGCCACCGACCTGCCCACCGAGCGAGCGCGAAACGGTCAGCCGACCCTCACGTATCGAGGACTCCGTCTGCACTCGTCGGTGGATCCGGTGTCCGAGGCGAACTCGGCAATCGAAGAAATCGCTGAGGAGCTGCGTCGCAGACTCTCTGAACCGGAAAGTACTGTGACGTGCGTCGTTCTCGGACCCGGATTGGGATACGTGGTTGGTGCGCTGAGTCGTTATGCGGAGCAGACCGGTGTGGTTTCGCGCATTCGTATCCTATGCGTCGAATCCGACGCCGAGGTGGCCCGGAAGGCACTGCATCTCCGCCTCTGGGAACCCTGTGAAATCTCCGTATGCTGGTTCGTTGGACCGGCGGCTCGCGAAGAACTCAAAACGCGTATGGATCACGGCCCGCGTGTCTATATCGCACACCCGACCGGATACCGGCTGAATAAGAAATTCTATGACGAATTGATGACCGATCTTCAGGAACGCGCTGTGCCGGAGCGCCCACTGCGAATATTGATTCCATCTCCGCTCTACGGGGGTTCTTATCCCATCGCGTTGCACTGTGCAGATGCGTTCCGCGCGCTCGGTCATCAAGTCGAGTTGCTCGATTTCTCCGCGTACTATCCGTTCTTTTCCGGCGCAACGCAACTCACAAGAGACGTCCGTCATCAGCGGACTCTCCAGAGTCTGTTGACGACCTATCTCGCGGAAACGGTGGCGGCCCGTGCCATTGACTGGAAAGCCGATCTCGTGTGGGCGGTGGCACAATCTCCGCTCACGCCGACGGCACTGGAAGAGTTGCGTCGTGACCGAATCCACTCGGCGCTCTGGTTCGTGGAAGATTACACGGTTTTCGGCTACTGGCGACAATTGGCGCCGCACCTCGACGCCGTCTTCACGATCCAAAAAGGCGAGTTTCACAATCAGCTTCGTGCTGCCGGAACGTCGCTCGTTGACTACCTTCCGTGTGCCGCTAATCCGGCCGTCCATCGTCCGCTGGATCTCAGGACGGAAGAACGTTTGCGTTATGGCGCAGAGGTGGCCTTCGTGGGCGCCGGCTACCATAATCGTCAGAATCTCTTCACCCGGCTTCGTCTGCCCGGATTCAAGGTGTGGGGGAATGACTGGCCGCCGGAATCTCACGCCGCTTGTCACGTGCAGGAAGACGGCCGCCGCGTCAGCGCCGAGGAGACGGCCCTCATCTACAACGCGACCACGATCAACCTGAACCTCCATAGCTCGCCGCACCACCCGGAGATCAATCCCCATGGCGACTACGTCAATCCGCGAACCTTCGAGATCGCGGCCTGTGGTGCCTTTCAGCTTACCGACATAAGGCAGAACCTGGCGGAGCTGTTCGGCGAGAGTGATCTCGCCGTATTCAAGCGACCGGACGACATTCCGCGACTCGTCGGGTATTACCTTCACCATGAAACCGAGCGCGCAGGGATGGCGGCGCAAGCTCGGGATCGCGTTCTAAAAGAGCATACCTACGAACACCGCATGACGGCGGCCATCGCGCTTCTTGAGAAAAACCTGCCGCGTCTGGCCGAACGCAAGCGGGGACCGAACTACGTCTCGTCGCTCAAGCGCGCCGTTGCGGATGATGCGGAACTCATGGAGTTCTTGTCATCCTTTGAAGACGATCAGGAAGTCACGCTCGACGACATCGTCGGACGCATCAATGTGGGCAAGGGAGAATTGACGCGCGCGGAGGGATTGTTTTTGCTCATGAAGGAATTTCGTGACTGGGGGCGGGAGAAGGGTGTGATCCAATGAGTGTCCATCGCGTTGCAGCGATCAACTTCACTCGAATGGGGGATATCATTCAGAGTGGACCGCTGTTGCGTGCGCTGAAAACGAGAACGTCTGCGACGGAGCTAACCCTTATCGTGCTCAGCAAGTTCATGGACGTGGCGGCACGATTGCCGATGGTGGATCGGGTTGTGGAATTCGACGTGGATCGGCTTGTACAAGAACTCGACGGGCAACGGGGAAATCTATCGGAAGCGTACCGAGTCGCACGCGAATTCATCAGGGACCACAACCTTGAACCGTTGGATGTGCTGTATAATCTGGCCCACACTCGCCAGTCGGCCATGTTATGCGCGCTGCTCAAGTCTCGCAACGTATATGGAATCTCGCGTTCTCAAACCGGGCGAGTGCGTGTTCATGGAGAATGGTTCAATTATCTGTTCAGTATCATGCAGGATCGAGGATTGAATCCGTTCAATCTGGTGGAAATCTATCAGAGGTTCGGGCCGGGCCGATTGCACTCAAAGCGACTCGAGTTCGAGGTTTCCGAGCGAGATCGAAAGGCGGCGGCGGAGTTGTTGTCGGAGGAGGGGGTGCCCAATGATAGTAAGATAATCGTTCTGCAGCCGGGAGCGAGTAGTCCGTCTCGGCAGTGGCCGTGCGAGTCGTTCGCGCAATGTGCAGCCGAGCTCAGGCGGCGCGGCTTTATTCCCGTTCTAACCGGAAGCAGCGAGGAGATTGCGCTTGCCGAGCAGATTGTGGCCAACTCCAGTCATGCGGCGGTTTCGCTGGCAGGTCGTACTCCGATTGGAGTATTGGCCGCCATCCTCGAGCGGGCGACGCGGCTCATCAGCAATGACACGGGAACGATTCATCTGGCGGCGGCGGTGGGAACTCCAGCGATAGGCATCTTCATCGGTCCCGCTTCAGCCAAGGACACGGCACCCTACGGAAACGGACACGTGATCTTGGAACCGGATATTGATTGTGCCCCGTGCGGCTATCACGACCAATGTGCTTGCCCACGATGTGGTAGAGAAATTACCGTGAACCACGTTCTTGATCTGGCACTAACAAGTTCCGGAAAGATTCTCGAATACGGGCGAAACCTGCGCGGCATTCGCGTTTACGTCACGCAGGTGGATAGCGACGGTCGCTTTCGCTTGCAGGCGGCAAACCGACCGCACACAAGCAGCGATCCGGCTGTTCTCGATTTCTATCGGGACTTCTGGGATACGCTGCTGGACTCCTCGCCAACAAGCGGTATGTGCGCTGCGAGTCGTTCGGATCAGGCAAATCAACGATTGGCAAATGGACTACGGGAACTCCGGAAAATCTTTTGGCGTGCGGAGTCGTCCGTAAAGCGGCTTCAAGGAATGGCCTCACGCGAGAAGTGGGACGCGCGGGAACTGTCCGTGGCCGTTGAAGAGCAAATGAAATGGCAGGAAGAGCTGCGGGCGCTCATGCAACGACATCCGCTTTGCGCCTCATTTCCGCGCTTCCTGCTCACTCGCATGACGACCGTAAACTGCGACGACGTGAACGGACATATCATGGACATGAGCGGCACGCTTCGGCTTTTTCAGCGCGGAATGGAACTGCTCGAATCGTTATTGGGAATTGAGACGGTGACGGATGCCGCCCTCGCATAAAATTCTTGTTTTGTGCCTGACGCGGATGGGCGATATCATTCAATCCATCCCGTTCTTTCGGCGGCTCCGGGGGAGTCGTCCCGATGCCGAGATTCACGTGTTGGTTGAAAAGTGCTTCGGCGACGTTATCCGCATGGTACCCGGTGTAGACGCCATTCATGAGATCCGGCTTGAAGATCTTCTTCCGGATCTCGAGCAGGGTCGAAATGGAAATGTGCCGAAAGCAACGACCTACTACCGGAATCTGGTCGAAAACCTGAAGCGGGAAAATTACTCCGAAGTGTGGAACCTCACTCATACCCGACCTTCGATGGTGCTGAATTACCTTCTGGCCGCCGAACACGGACGGGGAGTGACTCTCGACCGGCATGGCCTGCAGCGCGTGAATTCTCCGTGGTTGAGCTACTTCTTCGCCACCAATCTTGCTCGGCCGTGGTGTCAGTTCAATCTGGCGGATATCTATGCCAACTGCATTGACGAAGCGGAATGGGAAACTGGACGTTCGATTCGAATAGCACAGAGTGATATCAAGCGGGATCATCCGTTATCGTGTGTCTCATCACGAATCAGGATCGCGATCCATCCCGGCGCGTCGCAGGACGATAAACGGTGGTCCGTAGAATCCTATCGCCAACTTGCCCGTCGGCTGCTTCAGCGAGGCGACGTGGAAATCGTGATCGTGGCGGGCAAACGGGATGTTGAACTTGGACGAAAATTCGAGGGGATCGAGGGAATCGTCAACTTGGCCGGCCAGACGAACGTACCGGATCTCGCATCGGTTCTGGCGAATTGCCGCTTGCTCGTCAGTAACGATTCGGGACCGATGCACGTGGCCGCTGCCGTGGGAACGCCGGTGTTGGACATCACGGTCGGCAGTGCTCTGGCAAGCGAGACCGCGCCCTATGGAGAGAATCACGTCGTCGTGGAACCCGAAAGCGCGTGTTTTCCCTGTTCTTCGCGCAATCCCTGTTCGAGCGAACTCTGCGGATCTCGAATCACGCCGCAAGTCGTGTTGAGGCTCTGTGAGTGGATGCTGGGATTGCGCGGGATTCCCCAGCCGCAGGAACTCGCTCATTGCCGGGTGTACAGGACTGGGTTTTCCGAAGAAGATGGACTGCTTGAACTACGCAGAATCGGAGCAACACAGGAATATGCGCGTGACGAAATCCACCGACAAGTACGTCCATTCTGGCTCTCAATAATGTCCAATCGTTCGCTTCCAAAGAAACTCAGAGAGATATACGCCGATCGTGAACTTGTCGAACAAGCGCAAAAAGCACTGCCCATTACTCAGAACGCCGTCCGATTGGCTCTTGATTTGGCTCAAGCGGCCGAGGGAAATCGCTACACCACGGATATCCGAGACCTTGCCGGCCGCCTCGCCGAATGGGAACAAACTCTATTCGGACTTTTACATGGCGAGAGCGTCCTCGGCAGTTTTCTCGCCTACGTTCATATCGAGCGCGGCAGCCTATCGGGCGAAACGATTGCCGAACAAGCTCGCGAGACGGCCGAAATCTATCGAAGGCTCGGGATGTTGCTGGGCGCCTTTGTGCCACCCACTAAATCGCAACCTGATGACAACAATACACAAATCGTTTTAATTGAGGACGACCATGAAAATCACGCTCAATGGTCTTGATCTCGCGCGGCATGCGGAGGGAGATCGAACCGTCGGAGACGTTTTAGCCGAGCTGGTGGAGGAGATCAGACGCGGCGGAAAAGTGGTGACGCAGGTGATGATTGACGGCCGCGTCCTGACTTCAGACTGGCAGCGGGGTCGGCTTCTGGCCTCATCGGTCGGAAATGTTCAGCGGTTGGATCTCCAGATTGACGACCCCGCCCACCTCCGCCAGCAAACGATTCAAGATGCTGGTCGCCTGGTGGAAAAACTCGTCAATCAATGTAAACCGCTGGGTCGAAAGTTCCGCATCGGGGATGAGGTGACCGCCAATAACGATCTCGCCGACTACCTCGAGGACTTAAAGTGGGTCGTCGCCGGGTTAGACTACTCAACGCGCGGCGGAGGCAATGCCAATGCCCTATCCTCAGCTCGAACCAGACTCATGGAATCCGCCAACCGCCTGTTGCAGACTCTCGACCGAATCTATAAGGCCCAGGCGGCCGGCGACTACATCGCCATCGCCGATGAGATTGAGTATGATCTATTTGACCAGCTCACCGGCTGGGTGCCCCTGCTCGGTCAGGCAAAGCGCGAAGTTCAGGCGTTGTCAATGGAGAAATGACAACTTACGAGTCTGGCTAAGAATGGTTCCTCACCCAGTTCCAGAAAAATTAAAGTTCCTGTGCTCGCTTTCCGATACTATGGGTGGATGAATTCACTGACCGGTACCCCCGGAATTGCGAAACCACAGGAGCAGGACACCATGACAAGAGGAAGAGGACTGTCGGCGCCGCGACTCTATTCCATCGGACAGGTCAACGCCATTACGGGTATTCCCAAGCCGACCATCCGCTATTGGGAGAAGGAGTTCAACAGCTTCCTCGATCCGTTGCGGACGACGGGTAACCAACGGCGCTATGACGAGAAAGCAATTTCAGATCTTGAGAAGATCAACTACCTCGTGAAGGTCCAGGGCTATACCATCGAGGGCGCTCGTCGCAAGCTGGAACTGCTGCGAAAGATCGAGAACAGCGAAGTGCCGCCCTCCGATCCGGTTGCCGAACTGGCGCGTGCCATGTCGCAATACCTTCTGAAGAAGCTGGTCAAAGAGTAGCAAGAAAGCAAACAAAGATAGAAGGAGTTCCTTGAGCCATGTCCACAAGGATTAATCACAATCTGCTTTCGCTCGCGAGCCAGCGGTCCATCTGGGCCACCCAGAATGACCTCGACCGAGCGGTCCAGCGATTGTCCAGCGGCCTAAGAATCAACTACGCGTGGGACGATCCGACCGGGCTGGGTATCTCCGAGCGACTCCGCGCGGCCATCGCCGGAATGCAGGAAGCGGAGAGGAACGCGTCGTATAACGTCAACATGCTGCAAACCGCGGAAGGAGCTCTGGCAGTAATTGACGAGAAACTCGTCCGTATGCGCGCCATCGCGGTTCAAGCGGCCAACGGAGTGTTGACGACTCTCGACCGTCAAGTGGCCAACGTTGAGTTTCAACAGATCAAGAGCGAGATTGATCGCATTGCCCGAACGGCCAACTACAACGGATTCTACCTGCTGGACGGCAGCCGGGCGACCGCTACCGCTGGTACGGATACCACGCTGGGGCTCGGTTTCAATAGCGTGTCAACGGCAGGCAACGGATCGGCGATCAAGTTCCACATCGGCGAAAGCAACGCGGTGGGGCAGGATTACTACTACATAAATATCGCGGGCATGACCGCGTCCGCCCTCCAAATTGCCGTCCTTGACGTTTCCAATACGGCCACCGCGCAGACGGCCGTCGAAACCATCATTCAAGCGATCAACTCCAAGGACATCACCCGAACGTTTCTCGGATCCATGGTTAATCGTCTGCAAAACACGATTCTCAACCTGAAGATCTCAACGGAATCGGCCACCGCCTCCGAGTCTACCATCCGGGACGCCGATTTTGCGGCCGAGATGTCCAACTTTACGCGGGCCCAAATCCTCATGCAGACGGGGGTGAGCATGCTGTCCACCGCGAACCAAATTCCGCAAATCGTCGCGCAGTTGGTCGGGTAACGGAAACAAAGGTATCGAGGCTGGGAAGCGACTCGCAATGATGAATCGGAAATCCTCCGATCCAGCCGGCCGCTCGGCAGATCAAGCGGCCGGCCGGACTCGTGAACTACTGCGGCAACTGCTCATTCTCTCCGCCGGCCAGTCGGATGCGTTGGACCGCGCCGACTATTCGGGTCTGGGTGCGATATTGGATCGCAAGCAAACGCTTCTGAAAGAGTTGGATGCAGCGATCCGTGATCTGCGCGAGCGCGGTTGGGATCTGCAGGATCCCCAGACGTACTCCCGAGACGAGTGCGCACCGATTCTCCGCGAAGCGGCTGATCTGTCGCGTAAATTGCAGGCGCATGAACGCTATCTGTTGGGAAGCCTGATTGCGCTCCGCGATCAGGTGGGGGAGCGCATGAACGCCGTCATACGGAAGCGGTTGGCCGCCACCGGCTATCGCGGGATAGCTGCCAATGGTGCCTACATAGACGCGGCGCGTTGATACGAACATGTGCGGATTCACTGGAGAATATCTGCTTCAACCGGACGCGGCGATCGGCATCGGAGAGCACGCTCTTCGCGCCGAACGCCTGCGACATCGGGGTCCCGACGCCTGCGGAAGCTGGAACGACGATCGCCTGGAAATGCACCACGTCCGGCTCAAGCTGCTCGATCCCGAGCACGGTCTTCAGCCCATGCAGAGCGGCCGGGGGACGGTGCTCTCCTATAATGGAGAGATCTACAATAACACCGAATTGCGGGCCGAACTTACGGCCTATGGTTGCCAATTCCGCACGCGGAGTGATACCGAGGTCCTGCTGGCGGCCTATGATACGTGGGGCGAGCAGGCTTGGGAGCGCCTCAACGGCATGTTTGCCTTCGCGCTCTATGATCCCGCCCGGACGAAGCTCTATCTCGTCCGCGATCGTCTCGGAATCAAACCTCTCTTCTACCGTGTCACCTCGCGTGGACTGGAATTTGGAAGCGAGCCGGGAGCCTGGGACTTCTCCGGCGCGGCGCACACCGCCCTCGATCCGGCCGGAGTGATCCACTTCCTGCGTTTTGCGCAGCCCGCCTTCGGAGGCAGATCCGTCTATCGCGATCTGCGAATCTTGGATCCGGGAAGGCAGCTCACGGCCGCCGACGATGGTATCACCGTCAAACGCTGGCATCGTCCCGAAGAATCCTGCGCATCTCGCGAAACTGCCGGTGAAGCTGAACTGCGTGGCTATCTGCGCCATCTGTTGCATCTGGCCGTCGGTCGCCAGATGATCGCCGATGCGCCGGTCGGTGTTTTTCTCTCGGGTGGGATGGACAGCGCGATCCTGGTCGGTCTTCTCGCTCAAATGCGGCCCGAACCGCCCACCACCTTCACCATCGCACTCGAAGGAGACGAAGAAGACCTCCTCGCCGCCCGTACGGTGGCGAAACGCTGGCACTGTCGTCATCACGAACTCGTGATCACCGCCGACGAGTTCTTTGCCGGCATGGCCGAGTTGATCGCCATCCGGCAAGTGCCGCTGTCCTTTCCCAATGAAGTATTGATCTATCTCCTCGCGAAAAAGGCGGCAAGTCAAGTCAAAGCGGTGCTGACGGGAGAAGGAGCGGACGAACTGTTCGGCGGATACACGCGAATCATCGGCTTACTGGAAACCTATGCGCGGGCCAAAGAAGCAGCCGACAGCGGCAATCCGCTCCTTTTTAGGTCGCTGAAAGCGCAGTGGCCGCTCCTGGATTTGAGCTCGGATGCGCGGTTCTTTATCAGCGCATACTCATGGTTCAAGTCTGAAGACATACAAGGACTTCTAACGGATTCCTACCGTCACCAATGGCAGCCCGAAAAAGAGGAGCGGATTTTCACGGAAATGCTCGACTCCTTTTCCGGACATCCGCTGCTTCACCGCTACTTCATGCTCTTAGAATATCTCCATCTGCCTAATTTGCTGTCGCGTTTGGACGGGGCAACCATGGCGGCGTCGCTGGAAGGACGGGTCCCCTATACCGACACCGATCTCGTCCGATACGTGACGTGCCTCCCCACTCATCTTAAGTATATCGCCGGTCGAGAGGATAAACCGCTCTTACGGAGAGTTTTTGCGGATATTGTGCCGCCAACGGTCTTGGAGCGGCCGAAAAGAGCTTTTAATGCCTCTCTGGAACACCTGTTTGCGAGTCGCCCCGGACAAAAGCATCTTGCCGAACTTCGCGGAAATCGTCAACTGTTGGAACTTGTAAACTGCGAATCGCTTGACACGTGGACGAACGGCAACGGCTCGGTCCGCTGCCCGTTGCGGAGTTGGCTGCTGCTCAGTTTGGGCATGTGGCTGAATCGCAACATTCTGTAGTTCTTTGGAATACGAACCCTCCTCCGCGGCCCGATTTCTCAAGTCCTGACCGGACTCGCCGATAATTCTGACGAGTTGGGCGGAAGTCCAACGGGCATGCGTACAACCAATAGGCTCAACATACGCTCTTTCGGAGGAGGATTCAATGAGTACTCGTATCAATCACAACTTGCTGTCCATCAGCTCTCAACGCTCGATCTGGACGACCCAGAACGATCTTGACAAAGCGGTGCAGCGGTTGTCAAGTGGTCTGCGGATTAACTACGCTTGGGATGATCCCACGGGCTTGGGTGTGTCCGAGCGTATGCGTGCCAACATTGTAGGCATGCAGGAAGCGGAAAGAAACGCTACCTACAATGTGAACATGCTGCAGACGGCTGAAGGCGCGCTGGGCGTGATCGATGAGAAACTGATCCGCATGCGTGCGATCGCCGTACAGGCGTCGAATGGAGTGCTGACCACGCTCGACCGTCAGGTTGCCAACGTGGAGTTCCAGCAGCTCAAGTCCGAGATTGACCGGATTGCCAACACCACCAACTACAACGGTTTCTACCTGTTGGATGGTACGCGCGCGGCAGCCACGGCCAACACCGACACCACCATGGCCCTCGGATTCAATGCGGTCGGCACGGCGGGATCAAGTGGTGGAATCAAGTTCCATATCGGCGAAAACAACGTTGCGGGACAAGATTACTACTACATCAATCTCGGCGGCATGACGGCCTCGGCTCTCGGTCTGACGGGACTGAATGTGGCGGATACGGCATCAGCCCAGTCGGCCGTGGACAACCTGATTACGGCCATCAATTCGAAAGACACCGAGCGGACCTTCATCGGTTCGATGGTCGAGCGTCTGCAGAACACCATCCTGAACCTGAATATCACGCAGGAGAACGCGATTGCGTCCGAGTCAACAATTCGTGACACCGACTTCGCCCAGGAAATGTCGAACTTCACGCGGGCGCAAATCCTGATGCAGACCGGTGTCTCGATGTTGTCAACGGCGAACTCGCTGCCCGGTATTGTTGCCCAGCTGGTCGGCTGACGGTCCGACATCCCTCTGATGGACGGGCGGACCGTCGCTGAGGCCATAGAAAGGCCATACAGCGGTACTCCATAGCCTTGTCCATCAAGGAGAGGGAAACATGTCGCGACCGACGTCCACTGTGTCGGGGCTTGTCTCCGGGATTGATTGGGACACCACGATCAAGCAGCTCATGGCGATTGAACGGCGCCGCGCTGCCATCTTCGAAACCCGGAAAGACGAGAACCAAACCAAACTCAGCCTGTGGGCACAGATCCAGGCAAAGGTGGCGTCCCTTCAAGGCACATTGGAGGGAATAAACCAGCGGTCTGAGTTCGCGGTCAAGTCGGCATCCTCCTCCGATTCTGATGTCGTGGCGGTCACGGCCAGTGCCGCTGCAGCGGAAGGAGCGCACACCGTTGAAGTGCTGCAGTTGGCGACGGCCCATAGAGTGGCGGCACAGGGATGGGCGGACAAAAACGCAATCGGCGTCGGCGATAGTGGTGGAGATCTCGTCATCCAAGTCGGGGACGAAACCATCACCATCGCCGACGCCGATCTCTCGGCGGCCACCACGCTCGAGCAGTTGCGCAATCTAATCAACAGCTCCCCCGAAAACGACGATTTCGTGACGGCCTCGATTCTCGATGATGGGTCCGGCTCTAATCGGTACCGTCTGGTCATCACCAGCAACGACACCGGCGCGAATCACGAAATCTCGATCACGTCCAATCCGACCAACCTCGACTTCGCCACGACTCAGATTGATGTGGCGGAGACCGAAACCGGCTGGACCGGCACGTCGTCCATCACCACTGCCGGAACCTACTCGGGAAGTCTGAACAAGACGTTTACCTTCACCGTGGCCGGATCGGGCAGTCAAACGATCGGCGCGGGGGAGATTACCGTGGACTGGGTGGACAGCCTCGGAAATACCGGCTCATTCGTCATTCCGAATGGGTATGGCGGCGAAAACATCTCCGTTACGGAGGGCGTCGAGCTTTCGTTCGGAGCCGGAGACCTGACGGGCGGGGAATCGTTCAATGTGGATGTCTTTAATCCTCTGCTCGCGGCCGCGCAAAGCGCCCGCGTCCGCATGGACGGCATCTACATGAGCAAGGCGTCGAACAAGATCAATGATGTGTGGGCGGGAGTCACCCTCGACCTGCTCTCCGCCGTACCCGGCACCACGGTCAATATCACCGTCAGCAACGACACTCAAGGCGTCAAGTCCAAAATTCAGAGCTTTATCAACGGCTATAATGCCGCGATGGGGGATTTGCGGACGTTCTCCTCCTATGATGAGGAGAACGAGACCGCTGCGCCGCTCCTTGGAGATGGATTTCTCAGCGATGTGCGTTCGCGGCTGGCGGGATCCGTATTGAACAAACTGGCCGGTTTGCCGGCCGGTGCACTCTACGATAGTCTGGCCGTCATCGGAATCCGCTCGTCCACCGGTGGTCTCTTGACCATTAGCCACAGTCAACTTGATATGGCTCTCGACGATCATTTCGATGACGTCGTGGACCTTTTTACCCAGAACTTCTCTGCTGCCGATAGCAAAATCTTCTTCGTCTCCGCCAACCAAAGCACCCAATCCGGCGAGTATTCGCTGGTGGTTAACTACGGTGCCTCCGGCGACATGACGTCAGCCACCATCAATGGGCAATCGGCGGTGGTAGAGGGCAAACTCATCCGGGGTGCCGAAGGCACCAGCGTCGAAGGCCTGGTTCTCGGATTCACCAGCCCCGGCTCAGGCCCCGGAAGCATCAACACGACCATGCGGTTTTCACAAGGTGCAGCCGGCGAGCTCTGGGCGGAAACGACACTCCTCCAAGACTCGGAAAGCGGACCGATTCACCTCGCTACCGAGGGCATCAACGACAGCATCGAAGCATTGGATCGGCAGATTACCGCCTGGGATAAGCGCCTCGAACTCGTCGAAGAGCGCTATCGCCGACAGTTCGCTCAACTCGAAACCTTCCTGTCGCAAATGCAATCGCAAAGTAACTTCCTTTCAAGCGTACTGCGATAACCATGAAACTCGATACCTCACACACCCTCTACAAACAGGCCGACGTGTCCTGTAGCCGTCCTCAGCTTGTGCTTCTCCTCTGCGACGGTGCCATCCGCTATCTGCGCGAAGCGAGTGACCACTTGCAGGCCGGTCGCTGGGCCGAGAAAGGCCGTGCCGTGGATGCCGCCCATGAATGCCTCCGCGAACTCCGTCGCGGCCTTGATTTCAACCAGGGGGGGGAAGTGGCTGCCACTCTGGACAAAATGTATGATTTTCTGGGCACGAAGTTGATGATCGCCAACATCAAACGGGAACCCGAACAATTCCGTCAGATCATCCAGTCCCTGGAGGGTATGCGCGATGCTTGGCGGGAGCTTTTCCAGCGCCTGCAATCCGAAGGCAGGCTGGCGGAAGTCAACGAATTCCAACCGACAGTGCTACGTTGAAAGGTACCTTCTGGCATACCGGTTGCACCAGAGTACTATATATCATCCTGAATCCTGAGAGATACCCCCAATGAAAGTTCCGGATATTCAAGGTGTGGTTCGTGGCCTCGATCCGAGGCAGTCCGTTAAGCCCGATCGGCGGTCTGAGTCGGACCATCCACACAATGTTCGCACAGCCGACGGCGACAGCCTGGACGTTGGCCTATCTGCCCGTATTATGGCGGCTTCCAAAGAGGTTCTGGAAGAATCTGCCGCTCATGACCCGGAGCTGTCGGTCAACCGGCTGGCCGAAATACACGAGCGGCTCCGATCCGGCTTCTACGACCGACCCGATCTGATCGAGTCCACAGGCCAACGAATCCTCGATTTCTACGCCCACTGACCTATCTTGAATCCGCCGCCTTGCGGCGGGTTCTTTTTTCCGCCCTCTCCATTGCCGGGCCTTCGGCGTCCGCGAAATCGTCCCCCCGTCTATGCCTACTCCTATCCCGCTGCTTGGTATGAATCTTGCCGATTCTGACGAAGAATGGCCTGCCCGGCTCTACATGGCGGCTTCAGAGTCGGGAATTCAACCCTGAGCGCACGTGAGCAAGATTCTACTCATTGATGATGACCCCCAGGTGAACGAGGTGGTAAAGGCGTCTCTGGAGATGATCGGACATGCTGTTGCCACTGCCGAAGATCCGGAGACCGCCGTCCAGCTCTGCGCCGCTGTCAAGCCTGACTTGACACTGGTGGACTATATGCTGCCAAACCGCTCCGGCCTCGAACTCATGGAGGATCTGGAGCGAGTTCATCCAGATTCGCTCCGTTGTCTGGCAACGGGCATGGCCGACTTCGGGCTACTCAAGAAAGCCCTGGCTGCTGGAGCCGGCTCCATGCTCTCAAAGCCCTACCGGCTGGCGGACTTGGCCGACCTCATTGAACTGGCAGTCCTTCTGAATCAAGCGCTGAAGCTGGAGTCGGAGTTGCCCGATCACGATTCTCAGCGAGTATCACTGATCTGCCCGGCGGACAAGGCCGTGGATCCCGCCGTCGTGGCGACCCTTGCCCGATTCGCTAAGACTCATGGTGCCGATGCCGTGGTCGGTGATAGAATTCTGCCGCTCATCGCCGTGGAACTCATGAGAAATGCCGCTACCCACGGCTCTGCCGATGTGCCGGAAGCGACCTATCGGGTGGAATTGAACGATGCGGACGATGAGCTTAATCTCACCGTCGGCACGTCCGGTCCGGAGTTTGACTGGCAGAAAGCCCTCGCCCGCGCGCAATCGGGTATGCAGAAGGGCAAAGCCGGGGGATTGCAACTGGTTCTGGCGTTGGCGCGCCGATTCGGATACGGAGACGGGGGACGAGTCGCACAGGTTGTTGTGGGGAAAAATCTCGCGGGAGAATCGTGAGCGCGCAAGACACGTCACCCGAACGAAAGTGCGGAGCGGCGCTCGCGTTTCCGTCCCCGGAACTCGACGAGGACGGGAAACCGGTGGTCCTGGATTTTGTCGCTCTTCGGCAACTGGAACTCACGCCGATACCCTGCCGTCTGGTGGCCGGAGACCGGCAGGTGGTCTGGCAGTCTTCGCGACTCACGCAACTCTTGCAGCGGCATGCCTCCGGCGGCTGTTGTGAAAGTCTCGGGCTGCGCCACTCCGAAGCCGATTGCCCAAGCAGCCGGACGATCCGCGAGATTCGAATGCAGCGACGAACGCTCTGGCTCGGTCGTCTCCACGTCGCCGTCGAAACGCTACCCGTAACCGGCGTGGATGGAGACGACGTGGCCAGCCTCGAATTCTTCCGCGACGTTACGCCTGAGCGAAAGCTGGAAGGCGCGCTTATCCGCCAGCAGGAATTGCTCGAAACGATCAATCGCTCCATGATCGAGATCAACCACCATCTGGAAGCCGCCCAGACCGAACTCGAAGCGAAAAACCGTTCTCTCGAAACGGTCAACGAGCAACTTCGCTCGCTCGATCAAATGAAGGACGACTTTCTGAGCATCGTGTCGCATGAACTCAAAGCGCCCCTAACCTCGATCAAGGCGTCCGTCCGCTTGATTAGCGGACGTGAAGCCGCGCAGCTCACCCCCACCGGAGCCGAGCTGCTGCAAGTCTGTCATCGCAGCACCGATCGCCTGCACCGCATGGTGGAGGATCTCCTGGATGTGACTCGCATCGAGTCCGGACGAATGAGTCTCGATTTCAGCCGGTTCGACGTCAGCGACATGATTATCGAGTGCCTGCACTCCGTTCAGGCTCTGGCCGACGGCAAAGGTCTCGAGCTGGAATGTCTCGTGGATCCGGCCCTGCAGATCACGGCCGATCGCGACCGCCTCATTCAGGTGATCGTTAACTTGGTCAACAACGCCATCAAATTCACGGACCGGGGCGGTGTAACCATCCGCGCGGCGTCCGAACCGGATCGCATGACGTTCAGCGTGGAAGATACGGGAATCGGCATTCCCGAACCGGCTCTGTCCACGATTTTCGACAAATTCACGCAGGTGGGCAGCTCGCTCCGCCGCAATGCGGGGGGCACGGGATTGGGCCTCGCCATCGCTCGCGGAATCGCCCGCGAACACGGCGGCGATATTCGCGTCAACAGCCGGCCGGGGGAAGGCAGTTGTTTTACTTTCTATGTTCCGCAACCACCGGGAAAAAACTGCAATGCCGCGACCGGTCCTCTTGATTGAAGATGATGCCGACATCCGCCTCCTCGCCGAAATGACGCTGCGGATGAGCGGAGTGGAGGTCGTCTCCTGCGACAGCGGAAGACAAGGCTTGAAAGAACTGGAGTCCAGGGAATTCAGTCTGGTCATCCTCGACGTGATGATGCCCGATATGTCGGGATATGACGTTCTCGGCAGGATTCATGAAAAAATGGGCAGCGCGGCGCCGCCGATCGCTCTCTTCACGGCTCGTCCGCAGGATGCCACTCTCCGGGACGTCAAAGAGCGGCCGGTCGCGCACATTCTGCCGAAACCGTTCGACCCGGAAACCTTCGCCAAGACCGTACAAGAACTTATCGGAGCAAAGAGTGTCGGATTCGACCGTGAATAGCGCACTTGCCGAGCTGCGAAACGTCTATCTCCAGTCGCTTCCGGAAAAGTTGGAAGCGCTGACTCGTGCCGTGGAGCAAACGGACTACGGGATGTTCGTCCGCCTCGGACACCAACTGAAGGGATCCGGCCGCTCCTATGGTTTCGCCGAGGTTAGTGAGATCGGAGCCCGCATCGAACAGGTCGGAGTGGATCGCAGACAAGCCTTACTCGAACCGACGTTGATTGAGTTCAGAGAGTTGATCCGGAAGCTTTTGACACACGTTGCCCCGACGGAGAAATTGTGAGCGAATCACAACCTATCATTCTGGTCTGCAATGACGACCGAGACATGCTCTGTCTGACCGTCGAACAAGTGAAATCGCGGGGCTTTGCGACGGTTCTCATGGCGGAAGATGGCGAAGCGGGCCTCGAATTGACTCGCCGTCATCATCCCCATGTCGTCATCTCGGATGTCTCCATGCCGTGCGTGGACGGGTTCCAACTCTGTCGGATTCTCAAATCACCGCTGTTCCCGGGCAGCGATTCGATTCCGGTCATTCTGATGTCGGCCACCTATCGCGACGTCATCGCCGAGCAAGTGGCCCGCAGCGTTAAGGCCTACGCCTACCTCCAGCAGCCCTATGAACCCGAGGACCTCTTCCGTCTGATGGATCTGGCGCTGGGCCGTGACGATGTGAGGAGTGACGACAAATATCTGCTTCGCTACCTCGGAACCGTGGCCGTCGTGGACGATGATCCGGATATCGTTCGCCTTCTGAAACACCTTCTCGAGGCCGAAGGCTGGTGCGTCCTTACGGCTCTGGGAGGCAAAGAAGCCACCGAAATCCTCAGCAGTACTCCCGTGCATCTGGTGCTGTTGGATTATAAGATGCCGGACATCA
>JAHJDG010000192.1 GCA_018812265.1 bacterium
GACGCTCCGGAGTAGGTATTGCCGAGCCACGGGCTGAGCCAACCGGTCTCATTCTGCTTCTTGTCGAAGCCGAGCATCTCGGCAACCCGGGCCGGGAACTTGCCGTTCGGCTGATGAAATACGCAATAGCGGAAGTCGGACGGTTTGAGACCGGACTGTTCGAAGAGCATTCGCGCGCAGCCCAGAGTGTGCTTGAAGTAGGCTTCATCGCCCGTAAACCGTCCGCCGTGCGACGGATAGAAGGCGTGCTCCCGCCGCCAGAAGTCGGGAGTGTCGGTCATAAAGGACGCGGTGTAATCCACGGTGGCAATCACGTTCTTCTTGCCGAAGATGAAGGCGGCCGATCCCGCCGAAGCGGAATATTCAAGCGCATCACCGGGCGCTCCCTGAGACGTGTCGGCGCCGATGCCGAGCGCATACTCCACGAGGCCCGCCTTTACCAATCCGTAGGATACGAACATGCCTTCCGAACCGGCCTTGCAGGCGAACTCCATATCCGCGCAATGAATCGCCGGAGTTGCGCCGATGGCCTCGGCGACCGTCGTGCCGGACGGCTTCACCGCGTAGGGATGAGACTCGGAGCCGATGTAGATCGCTCCGATCTTCACCGGATCAATGCCCGCCCGTACCAGCGCTCGGCGAGAGGCCTCGACGGACATGGTAATCACGTCCTGATCGGGTCCTGGCACGCTCTTCTCGTAGAGCATCAGGCCGCGTCGGTAGGCTTCCGCGTCCGCGCCCCAAACCTTGGCGATTTCCTCGAGCTTGATGCGGAAGCGAGGGATGTAGCTTCCATATCCCACGATTCCAACTGTTCCCCTCTGTGCCATTCGTCCTCCGTTGCTTGGGCATGAGGATCATTTTCAGAAACAGGAGCGGCGGAAGAGTCCCGCCTCTCGCATGATTTTCAAAAAGATAGCAAACCCAGAAATGTTTGTCAACTCATCCGGTACGCCCGTTATCGCCGAATATCGGGATGTTAGGCATCCTTCAGAATGCGAAATAATTCACACTCTACTTAGCGAAGTGCGGCGTGGAACTTGGGTTGATCTACAAACGAGGCAGGATATTCGAGCTCGCGCAGATAGCGGTCGCCCGCTTTCTTGATCTGCGGGAAGATGAGTCCTCGGCCAAGCGGGAACGGCAGCATCCGCTTTTCGATCTCGGCTCGCAACGGATCCTCGAAACACAGACCCTCGCGGAGCTCGGCCGCCTTGACCTTATCACCGGCGGCTTTGATGTTTCCAATTCGTCCGAGCAGTTCCTCAACCTGATCGTCAATCGCCGACAGGTTGATCTGGAACTTGCGCACGCCGCCTTCCGTTACCTCCTCCACTCCGCCCTTCTCGCGGAAGAAGTGGTACATCAGGTTGCGGGCCTTGACGTGCGCCTGCTCGGGCCGGAAGCGAAGTCCCTGCACCATGCTGATTAACATGCCGTAGTGTCCCGCGGCGGCCATCTGACCGCTGATGATTCCTTCCTGAGCAATGCGCGTCATGGCGAACATCGCGAAAAGCTCGGCGCGAGCTTCTTCCAGAGGAGAATACTCGGCTTCGAGATAGTCGCGGGCTTGCTTGGCCTGATGATTGGGATCCATCGCGCCGGTCGTGTGTCCGAGCTCGTGCAAAGCCGAATGAATCTGCGAGGCTTCGAACAGGATCTCGCCATATTTCTCGAAGGCGGTCGTGGTCAGAAACTCCTTCGCCACCAGTTCCCCCGACAGGCTGTGCACGGCCTTGCCGGTGTTGCGATAGACCATGTTGACCGAGCCGAGGTTCGAGACCACCCAGTCGTCGTTGGGCAGTGATTGCGCTATAATCGTCATTGGGCTGTTGACGTAGTCGCCGCTCCAGTTCAATACGTCCACGAATCGCAGATAGGGCAGCGTGGATGGATCAATCTTCGTCTTCCTATGCTGCCACGGGGCAGTCGCTTCGAGATGTGGCAGGCGATCTACGAATGACTTTAGGAGCGATTGCGCCTCCGCGTTCTCCACGATCACCGCTCCGGCCGCTTCACCGCGCGCGTTCTTCCAGTTGTCGAGATAGACTTCGAGCGCGGTGCTGAGAATTATGTCAATCGGAGCCTTGTGTCGAATCCACAGGTAGTCGGCGATGCGGCGGGATTCGCGCGTACCGTGGCGGAGCTCCTCGATCTTGCCGTCGAGATAGACGCGGAATTCCGGGTAGCGGCAGTGCTCGCGGGCGGCTTCGAGGTGAGCGATGATCGGTGCGAGCGTTGCGTGGTAATGGTCTTCATTGATGCGCCCGGCGATCTTACCGTTTTTGCGCTCGAACATCATGTTGACGACGTTGGCCGTTTCGCCTAAAGCAGCATACTCCTCCTCAGTCATGTCGGGCGGATAGAAACCGACTTTATCGGGCACGGCCAGACCGTCGAAGAAGAACTCCGCGGCCACTTCCAGATCAGCTTCGCACTGCTTGCCTGCTCGCTTGGCCAACGCCTTCACTTCCTCCGGTTTGAGACCGAGGAGATGATTCTTGCGCGGCAGGAGTGAGAAGGGGCTGTTTTGCAGGTGGAGCAGCGTCTCGTAGCTCGCCAGTGCAGATTTCTGCTCAGCGGAAGCAACCTTCATCAGCTCGCGCAGCACTCGCAACACGAGAAACGTTTTCGGCTCGTACTGATCGCGATAGACGGGATTCATCAGGCTGACGGCATCGGACAGGTGTCCGAGGAGCTGCACGTCTTCGTCGGTGAATCCGTCGAGCGAGAAATCCACTTGGACGAGTGCCGCCTGCCGGGTCGGCTCATCCTTCTGCTGGTAGGGGATGTAGGTGATGGAAGACACGGGGAAAGACCTTTCTATGAGGAAGGAAAGCAGAGAATTACGTTGAATTCTGGGTTCCGCTATTCGCTTGGAACCGAATTGCCGGAGCGAATCTGGAGATTCGCCGCCGCAGTTCCCGTTAGATTCTCTACGTGCGTCTTAGTACCGGCCGGGTTGCGCACGGCGAAATCCTACCACTGTGAAATATCTCAGCGCTTAACCCGGCTCGGCGAGCATTCTTATATGGCCTCAAGTTAGCACACGCGAAGTTGGCAATCAAGCGAGATGGTTCCGGGCACGCGGGGACTCATGCCTCGGCGATTTGAAGAATCCCTCCTGGGTCGGGGCTCTGCCCCGACATTGTCGGGCCGGAGGCCCGACCTAAGGTGAAAGAGGTATTCCCTCATCCTTCATCCCTCATCCCTTCCTTAGTCAGCCACTCCCACCATAAACTTGAGGTACTCGGTTTCGGGCATGGCGGCGAGGACGGGATGGTCGGGGGATTGGCCGCCACGGGCTATGAAGCGAAGGTTTCTGTCGGCTTTTCGGGCGGCTTCGCGGAGGCTTTCGAGCCAAGAATCAACATGAACCAATCCTGAGCAACTGGCCGTGGCAAGGATACCTCCGGGAACGAGCCAGCTCATCGCGCGGGCGTTCAAATCACGGTAGGCGCGGAGGGCGGCGGGGACGTTCTTGCGGCCCTTGGCGAGAGCCGGAGGATCGAGAACTACCACCTCGAACGTGCCAGATGGGGACTTCACGAACTCGAAAACGTCCGCCCGCTCGACCGTCACCCGATCCGCAAAGCCATTCCGCCGGGCATTCTCGACAATCAAATCAAGTGCAGCCTGTGAGGAATCCACGAAGGTCACGTGCCCAGCCCCGGCCCTCAGCGCATACATCCCAAATCCGCCCGAATAGCTGAACAGGTCGAGAATCCGGTCGCCGGGCCGCACGAACGAGGCCAGCATCCGCCGATTCCAACGCTGATCGAGAAAGAAGCCCGTCTTCTGCCCGTGAAGAGGATCAATGGCGAAGGTGAGTCCATCCTGCTCCACCGCAATCAAGCCCTCCAGAGATCCATACGCAACCTCGCGATAGATCCGAATACCTTCGAGCTCGCGGACGGCAGCATCATTGGCCGCGACAATCGCTTGCGGCGCGAACATTTCTGAAAGGAGGCTCACGATCACAGGCAACAGCCCGTCCATCCCGGCCGTGTTGGACTGCAAGACCAGCACACCACAAAAACGATCCACGATCAAACCCGGCAGGCCGTCCGACTCGCCGTAAATCAGGCGGCAGATCTTTTCGCCCGGCAGCAGCCGCTCACGCAGAGCCGCCGCCGCTGCGATCCGCTCGCGGAGAAAGCTCTCCCCGATCTCAACTCGGTCATGCGAAAGCAGCCGCACCGCGATGAGGCTGTGCGGATTGACCGTCCCCACGCCCACAAACCGGCCCCTATGATCCAGTACCTCGACGGACGCGCCGGGCTCAAGCTCCTGGAAGCCGTCCTCCAGTTCGTTCGAGAAAATCCAGAGATGACCAGCCCGCAGACGCTTGTCGGCCCCCGCCCTCAGCCGGACGGTCGGAACAGCGGTGGATTCGGAAGGTGGATTATCTATCTGCACAATGCCTGTAATCCTATAGAAGAAATGATGTTAGCCTACCCTCTTCGAGGCAGGAATGGCTTGCATTTGAGCCGTAAGCCGATTATATTGTAAAAATTGAAGAATCAAAGGCAACTCTTTGGGCAACATCCGGTGAATATTTTCCACACCGTAATCCTCACGGCCCGCCCCGCCGCCGGAAAGAGCGAGGTCATTGACTTCCTGAAGAAGCTCGATCCCGCCCGGCGGCGAGAGGAATTCCACGTGGGCGACATCGTCGAGATTGACGACTTCCCCTACATCTGGGAGAAATTCGAGGAAGACAAGATTCTCCAGCGAGCCGGACGGCAGCGCATCTGGACCGACGATCGGCTGTACTTCAAGGAAGATTGGGCATGGGATTTTTTCCTGCTCAAGATGAATCTCGCCTTCGAGAAACACCTCGCACAGGGAGACGAAGACAAGACGGTGCTGTTCGAATTCGCGCGGGGAGGAAAGAACGGCATTCGACACGCGCTCGACGTCGTCTCCCCTGAAGTGTTGAAGCGCGCGGGCATCCTCTATATCCAAGTCTCCTACGAGGAATCGGTTCGCAAGAACCGCCGCCGCTTCCGTCCCGAACTGGCTCACTCCATTCTCTTTCACAGCCTGCCCGACGAGAAGATGGAGCTCTACTACAAAGAAAATGACTGGGACAAGTTAGCCACCGGACTCGATGGGACACTTGGCGCGCAGGGAATCTCCGTTCCCTATTCGGTTCTGGTGAACGAGCCGGAGGTCACGGATACACCGGAACATCTCGCCCAGCCGCTACAGGACGCGCTGGATCGGCTGTGGAAACGACATCGCAGATAACAACTCCGAACCGTCGTTCGGCTTCATCAGCGGGCCAGCGACCGGTTAACCGTAGGAGATAGGATCATGCTTCCGTTCAAGAAAATCCTCTGCCCGATTGATTTCAGCGAACCGTCACACGAGGCGCTGAAGGTGGCATCGGAACTGGCGATGAAGTTCGAGGCAGAGCTGACGGTAATTCATGCGATCCCGGATATTCCGAAAGCGACGCCCCCGGATCCCGCCATCGAGGCTACAGAAACCTATCTGCAATATCAGAGGGAACTCGAAAGGGATTCACAGAGACTGCTTAGCGATGCCGTTCATCGTTTTACATCTCACGAACTGAAGGTTCGCGAGATCATCGAGAGCGGTGATGCGGCTCTGATCGTAGCCAAGATCGCCGAGGAAGAAGACGCCGATCTGGTGGTGCTGTCCACGCATGGCCGCACCGGCTGGCGACGCTTCGTATTCGGATCGGTCGCCGAGCGGATCGTGCGACATGCGCAGTGTCCGGTGCTCACGATTCAGACTCCGCACATCGCGGAATAACAACCGCTGCTCATACAGTCTCAATCACTTTTCTCAGAGAATGCCAAGAAAGAAGAAATTTCGCCGCATCGAGAAAACCTGGGATGAGTTCTGGGCGGAATTCTGGCGCATCCGGCTGATTCGCGAAGACGAAGCAACCGCCTGGAAGGATCAACAGGTGGTCGAGTTCTGTTGTGACGTGCTCGGCATTCGTCCGGGAATGACGGTTCTGGACCTCGGATGCGGCGCGGGATTTCAGGCTCGATTATTCGCCGAACGTGGTATTCGTGTTCACGGAATAGACATCTCGCCGCCGCTCATTCGACACGCCCGCCGACTGGCCACACGCCATCGGCTTCCGGCCACGTTCGCGGTGGGCGATATGCGTGATTTCGCCGTTGAGACTCCCTTCGACCGGGTGCTGGTGCTGGGAATGAGTTTCGGATTCGGAACCGACAAAGAAAACGAAACGGCACTGACCAATATTTTTCGCGCCACCAAGCCGGGCGGTCGAATCATGCTCACCGGGCAACATCCCTACTCGGTCTCGAATCACACGGGTCCCGAATGGGTTGAGACTGATGAAGGCCATCTGGTTCACCGCGGCGAATTCGACTCGATCACTTGCCGGCTCGGTGGATGGTGGGAGCTGGTTTGTCCGGACGGTACCATCGTCACGGAAGGCGAGAATCCCGAATCCGACGGCATTCGCTGCTATTCGCCGCCGGAAATGACCAAGCTTCTTGCCGATGCTGGATTTGCGAAAGCGGAATACTACGGATCGTGGCTTCTGCCGCCTTCCGAAATGCAGTGGTTCTCGAGCGAGATGATTTCCGTTGCGACCAAACCCGTCGTTCGGGCATCGTCACGGAGGTCATAGTTCCGATGAACGCCGCAACGTCGCACGCGTCTCCCGCGAAGTCGGCGCTCGACGCGGCCACCGACGTTCGACTTGGCCCGTTGCGATTGAGTTCTCCGGCGGTGCTGGCCCCACTGGCGGGCTACACGGACACGGCCATGCGTCGCATCTGCCGAAGATTCGGCGCGGGCATGGTGTTCTCGGAAATGCTCTCAGCCGAAGGTGCGCGCCGCGACAATGCCAAGACCTTCAAGATGGCCGCCTTCACCCCCGAAGAGCGGCCCTATTCCATCCAGCTTTTCTCGACGAATCCCGAACAAGCCGCCGATGCCGCGCGGATTCTCGCGGAGCTCGGACCGGATGCGCTCGATCTCAATTTCGGTTGTCCGGTCAAGAAAATCGCTCTCAATTCGGGCGGCGGCGCGGCACTTCTCAAGGATATTCCCCTGCTCGCGCGAATCGTGGAGGCCACCGTCAAAGCGGTGGATTTGCCGGTCTCGGTCAAGATGAGATCGGGTTGGGATCGTCGTTCACTGAACGCGGTGGACGTCGCGCACGCGGTCGCCGATGCGGGAGCTTCGTGGGTCACAGTACATGCCCGCACGCGCAGCGATCTCTATAAAGGACAAGCGCAGTGGGAGTGGATCGCCGAAGTGAAAGCCGCCGTCAGCATCCCGGTTATCGGTAACGGCGACGTCCGTACGGCTCCCGATGCGATCCGGCTCATGGAAGTGACTTCCTGCGACGCGGTCATGATCGGACGCGCCGCCATCGGCAATCCGTTCATTTTCCGCGAAGTAAATCATCTGCTGCGCCACGGGCGGGAAAGCGCTCCCGCCACTCCTCTTGAGCGATTCGATGCGGCGGCAACGCAATTGCGATGGGCGGTGGAGCAATGGGGGGAAGCAAAGGCAGTCCGCGAATTCCGCAAACATCTGCTCGCGTACGTGCGCGGTCTGCCGCACAGTTCCGCATTCAAGACAGAAGCGATGAAGCTCGAACGAGCGGATGACGTCATCGAAGCGCTTCACGGCTATTTTTCATCCCTGCCCGACGATGCCGCTCCGCATGCCGCACTATCCGCATTTGGATATTAGCTCGCGTCGCGCCGAATCTTCAATTCCGTGGCAACCAACTCGGTGAGTTCAATCCGCATCTTGTCACGCAGTTGCGCAAACACCGCTCGCGCATCGTGGCTTCCCACATCACGGATCGGATCGCCGTAGCCTCGATGAATGACCTTGCGGGCGTGAGGAAAGTGTGGACAGATTAGGTGAGCGCTGTCGCATAGCGTGACAACCAGATCGAATTCCTGCTCAGCGAATTCGAATACGCTTTTCGGACGGCACTGGGACGTGTCGAGACCCGCCTCCTTGAGAGCGCCCAGAGTCAGAGGATGAACAGACGTCGGGTGAGTACCCGCCGAAACGACGTCAATACGCTCGCCGAGTTCATCTCGGAGAACCGCTTCGGCAAGCTGACTTCGCATCGAGTTCCCCGTGCAGACGACTAAGACGCGCGGCTTGCGATTCACTGGACCTCCTTCAGTCGAGGGGCATTATCGGCGACGATTGGCTGCGGAGCGCGCCGAATCTCTTCGCCAATTACGGTACTGATTTGCTCACCGGTGATTTCCACGTCGTGCGGCTCGAATCCGAGATAACGATTCCATTGCGCAAAGGCTACATAGTCAATGGTGACGACGCGATACGTGCGGCTCGCTTCCAGCGGGTGTCCGCCGATTCGCACGTTCCGTAACTCAGGCCCGTCAATTCGTGACGAATATGAAATCGTCATTCCCGACATTTCGAGCGCGCCGTGCGCATGAAGGGCTTGAGCGCGAATCTGTTCGCCGGCCGTCTTCAGAAGCTCTGATCCCTTTACGCTGAACGTGACCACGGCATTCGTGAACGGCAACATCTCGAGCACGTCGAGCATGGTGATCGGACCGCCGGGAAGATCAGCGCGAATTCCTCCGGCGTTCACGAAAGCCACGTCGGACGAGTACCGCTCTCGCAGGCGATCGCAGACCCAGTTTCCGACGTTACTTCCCGTATGATAGCTGGTCGCCCACGATTGCCCCAGATCACCGATGACCTGGCCGTACTGCCGCCGGATGGCTTGCATGATGCTGTCCGCGAATAGCCCCACGAACGTTTGTCGCGCCGCATTCGATTCGACAAGCGGGATCAGACGTCCGTCGTATTTGACAATGGCATCATTCGCAACCTCGAGATCAAGCTGGCCGAGCTCCTTGCAGTAGGAACCAGCCTGTACGATCAGCACGTTATTTACAACGCGAGGAGACTCGATCCGGGTGTGGCTGTGACCGCCCACAATTACGTCGGCGTTGCGAATGCGGGTCGCCAGAATGCTGTCGCCCTCGACTCCGATGTGCGTCAACAAAATAAGGAGATCCGTTTCCGCATCGAGCCGGTCAATCTGTTCTTGTGCTGACATCGCGGCGTCTGCAACTCGAAACGGCTCCATCGCCGACTTCGATACGGAGCCGGCAAGCGCATCCATCAACACTCCGATCACGCCCACGCGCGTCAGACCGACCTTGAACACCTGCGAAGGAGACCCGAGCAGGCTGTCAGCGGATCGCTCGTACAAGTTGGAACAAAGAATCGGAAAGGGCGAAGCGCGAACGAATCTCCGAAGGTGGTCGGCTCCAAGATCGAATTCGTGATTACCGAGTGTCATCGCATCCAACTTGCACCGGTCCAGCATTTCGAGAAGCGCTCCGCCTTCCACGCCGTCAAACTCCATGTTGCAGACCGGATTGCCGGTCACAAGATCGCCCGCGTCGAGATAGAGCGAGTTCGGATGGAGTTGCCGAAGGCTGTCCAGATACCAACCCAAGGCGGACATGCCGCCGACTGCCGGAGTTTGTCCCTGCCGTTCGATCGGCTCGGCCGCGAAATGTCCATGAATGTCATTCGTGTGAAAAATCGTGATGTCCTGAGGCTTCGACCGACAGCCTAATCCGCAGCACATCACGAGACCCGCAAGAATCCATCGCCTCAAACCGAATCCTCCTTTGTTTGCCGTAAATATACGCCTTTCCTCACGGGAAAGCAAGCTATTCTCACGCACAAGTCCGGCAGGACGAAACGTCGGAGCAACCGCTTCGTGAGAATCCTCCTGACTGCATACGTGCGTTTTTCCAACGCGTTGACATGGCACACGTTCGAACTGGCGGGAGGATTTCATCGAGCCGGGCACGAAGTCCTGCTGCTCTGTCAACGGGGGTCTCCGCTCGCGAAGCGATTGGCCAGTGCGCCGTTTCAGACCCACTCCGATTTCAATTTGAATCGAGCCACACCTCGCGACGTGATCGGTGGTTTGCGGACAATGAGACGCGTCCTTCGCGAATTCAAGCCGGATATCCTGAATCCTCACTGTCCGCCCGGACACAGCTATTCGGCCCTGGTCCGGCTCCTGCAAGGAAGTCGTGTTCCCCTCATTCGCACGATCGCCGATCCGCGTCCTCCGCAAAGAAATCCCATCAATTTCTGGCTACATCGTCACCATACCGACGGCGTTTTGTTCACGACTCAATCCTCACTGCGAAGGTACGAGAACACTTTCAATCAGTTTCCTTCGCGAGCAAAGGTTATTCTTCCCGGTTTTCGTGCACGGGATTTCTCCGATGAAATCAAGCCCTCGGGGCTTCGCCAGCGGCTCGGATTGAAGGAAACCGATCTTCTTGCCGGCGTGATCGCCCGCATGTCGCCCGAGAAGGGACAGGAAGTGCTGTTGGAAGCGCTGTCACTTCTGGAGCCGAGCGAACGCGAATCCGTCTTTGTCGTGATCGCCGGAGAAGATTCGCGAGAACGTGGTCACCGCGATTTGCAGGCGCTGGCTGAGCGGTTCGGGGTCCACCGCCGGATTCAATTCCTCGGCAAACTGGACGACGTCCGTCCCACGATGGCGGAACTGGACGTGGGAATCATTACCTCCACTCGAAGCGAAGCGATTTGCCGAGTGGGGCTCGAGTACATGAGTTTCGGAAAGCCCGTTATTACCAGTGACGTGAACATTCTGCCCGAAGTTGTGCAGGACGGCGTGAGCGGATGGACGTTTCGGAATCGAGACGCACATGGCTTGGCGAAATGCCTCCGCGATTGCCTGCACCACCCCGACAAGCGACGCAGCTACGGTGAGCGAGGCCGTGAGATCGTACGGGGAGCGCTGCATCTCGACCACGAGGTGGAAGAAACTCTTGCCTTCTATCAGGAAGTGATGGCCGCGAAACGGCGAACGGTTTGATGAAGAACCTGAAGAACGCGCTACTCAGGGAACAAAAGCGCCGGAAGGATACTCGATCCGCCCCGGAATCGCGGCAATCATGAAGTCGCCCACTCACCCGCGTCACATTGTAGCCGTGCTGTTTCGCCGCGTCGGCGACAGTCTCATGGCGACGCCCGCTCTACGCGCCGTTAAAGAGTGCTTTCCGGAAGTGCGTTTCCAGGTTGTCTGCGAGCAGCACGTCATGCGAGTATTTGAAGGAAACGGCGCGATTGATGACATCGTCACGATCTCATCACCGCCATCGGTCCGGCAACAGCTGCGGGCGATCCGCGCCTACGGACGTCCCGACGTTGTCCTGGATTTTCTTTCCGATCCGCGCAGTGCCATAGCCTGTTTTCTGAGTGGTGCGCGGCAGCGAATCGGTTTCGCATATCCCGGCCGCCGTTGGGCGTATACCAGAGTGGTTTCGTTGCAGGACCCCGTCCATCCCGTCTACAGCGTTGAACACAAATTGAGTTTGGCTCAGACTCTGGGATGCGGGTCCACTCTTATACAGACGGATTTTTCTCTGAATGAAGCCGATCGTCATTTTGCACAAGAACAGTGGAGACGACGCAACTGGGACGATACCACTCGAGTGGCGGTGTTTTTCATCCATAGCCGTCGCGTATATAAGCGCTGGCCCGTCGAGCGGTTTCGTGAACTCGTAGACCGCGTCACAGCGGAAAGGCTCGCCCGTCCGCTGATTCTGGCGACCCCCGGTGATCAGGAAGCGATCTCGGCGTTGCAGCGTCGTGGGATTCTGCCTTCCGAAAGCTTTCTCGCCGTGGACGACATCGGCCGGCTGGGAGCGGTTCTCAAACGTTGCCGGATCCTGATTGGCAATGACGGCGGACCGAAACACATTGCCGTTGCGCTCGACGTTCCCACGCTAACGATCTTCGGCAAAGAGTCCGTCGAATTCTGGACACCTCCGCACTCAAGTCGTCACGTGGCGCTGAATGCAGATCGTAGGCGCGGAGATTTGTGGGTGTCAACGTCAGACGTTTTTGAAGCTCTGCAGAAGATGCTGGACTCGACGGCGAATCCATGAACGAACCCACTTCGATTCTGGCGTTTCGCAACGGATCCATTGGAAACACGCTGGCTGCCGTACCGGCCCTGCGCGCGCTGCGTAACCGATATCCTCAAACCCGCCTATCCGTTGTCGTAGATTCGGTCGGACAGGACTTGCTCGAATCCTGTCCGTGGATAGACCGGCTCATCGTATACGATAAGCGCGGACGTGATCGTTCGACGGCACACTATCTGAGGCTCGTGCGTGACCTGCGCGACCAGAATCCATCGCATGCCGTTTTATTCAAGCGCTTTTTTCGCAACGGACTGTTGGCGCGTCTTTCGGGAGCGAAGGTGCGAGCCGGATTTGTCACCGATGGCAAAGCGCCGTTTCTGAATCGCACCATTCCCTACGATGAAACGGCCTCGGTGGTGGATTTGAATCTCCGATTGGCTGCACTTCTCGGAGCGATCTCGGACAATCGGCAGGTCGAGGTATTTCTCACTCATGAGGACGAGACAGCTGCCCAACGAGTGATTGATACGCAATGCCACGGATCGCGCTACGCCGTCGCCCACTATGGGGGATTAACAACCTCTCCCGACTTCATCTCCATTGAGCGATTTTTGTCCCTTCTTCATTCGCTTATTCCGGAGAAGCGAACGGTGCTTCTGATCGGCGCGGGAACGTCGGAACTTGCCTGGGCGCGCCGAATCTGTGCACTCGATTCCCGATGCAAATGTGCCTTCGATCTTCCGTTGCGAGTCATTGCAGCGTTGGTCAGGAGTGCGGATTTGTTCGTCGGATTCAACAGCGGACCCGCGCACATCGCCGCCGCGAGCGGAGCTCTGTGCTTGATCCTGTTCCGGCCGGATGCGCAGGTTCATCGAGAGATCCACAAATGGCTCCCGCCTTCCCCCCTCGCCCACCCGCTCATCCCTCCCGCTTCGCAGGATGATGCGGCCTGGAACGTATTTTACGGCAACGCCCGCGATCTCGCATCGCATCCGAATGAATAGTCCGAGCCATCACTTCAAACGATTGCAGGTTTCGTATCGGCAATTTCGGGAACAACCCAATTGAGTGAGGTTAGCGAACTGACGTTCGGCGTTGCGATTCCGGCCTATCAATGCGTGGAATCGCTGCGAGGCTGCCTGTCGTCCATCGGAACTGCCTCGCCATCCTTGTTCACGACCATATCGGTCGTGGACGACAGCGGCGACGGCCGATTGATGGCCGCGCTTCGCGGTTCGTTTTCGACTGTTCAATGGACCGTGCATGAGAACAATCGAGGCTTCGGACACTCCGCGAATGATGCCGTGGCGGCCTGCACGGCGGACGTCGTCGTGCTGCTCAATGACGACACCGAGTTGCGCTCCGATCCCGTCCCGCACCTTCGGCAGGCGTTTCGGAATCCTGATCTGTTTGCCGCCACCTTTCAGTCGCTATACAAAGACGGCAGCTTTCGCGAAGGTGCAAAGCGCCTGACATGGCCGGTGGGGATGCCGCGCGTCTTGCACAATCCCAAAGATCAGAAGGCGGCAACGGCCTACGGCTATCCCTCGGCGTATGCGGTGGGCGGTCACGCGGCCTTTCACCGGAAGCGGTTTCTTCTGCTGGGCGGATTCGATCCGCTGTTCGATCCATTCTATTGGGAAGACGTTGACCTCGCCTTGCGGGCAGTGGCTCGCGGCTGGCCTACGATCTACCTACCCGAATGTGTCGTTGGACACGCCGCATCCAGCGCGATCCGGAGCAAACATGACAAGGAGTATATTCGACGGATCCAGACGCGGAATCGTCTCCTGTTTGCCTGGCGACATCTGCCGGGATGGCTTCGTCCTCTGCACGAATTGTCTCTCGCATATCATGTGACGGAATCGCTTCTCTGCAGACGGCACACGTTTCTTCACGCTTTTCGTGCCGCGAAGATCCGCAACTGGGAGTACGTTTCCGAAAACTCGAATATCGGCTGATCGTTCCCGCGTGAACGCGAGCACCCGCTACCACAAAGCCCGAAGGATTTCCTTCGGGCTTCGTGTCGCTTGTAAGTCGCTTCTATGCTTTGAGACCAAACTGCCGCAGCAATGGCGGCTGGGCCAGTAGATCGCTCGTTTCGCCCGACCAGGCGAGACGTCCCTCCACGAGTACTCTTGCACGTCCTCCGATATCGCGCATGAAATCCACGTCATGCGTGACAATAATCAATATCCGATCGGGCTGCACGCATTGTCGCACAAGATCAATCATACGCTCGTGGAAGTGCCAATCCAAACCGATGGTGGGTTCATCCAACACCAGCACCTGCGGCTCGCGTGCCACCTGCAACACCGTCGCCACCAATCGCCCGTAACCCTCCGAGAGATGAAAGGGATGTGTGTCGGCGATTTGGGGGAACGGTATACCGATACGTTCAAGATAGGAAACGGCGGTGCCGTTTCGGGAAGGACCCACGACCTGCGCAAACTCGATCCGAACCGAATCCTCGAAGAAAATATTTTCGGGGAACTGAAAGACATAGGCGGTTTCGCTCCGGCGCTCGGATACGGGAGTTCCATCCAGCGACACCGATCCCGAATCCGGTTTGAGCAAGCCAGCCAGAAGCAGCGACAGCGTCGTCTTGCCCGATCCGGAAGGACCGCAAATCAGGTGCGGCACTCCGCATTCGAACGTTGCGCCGAAATCACGCAGCGCGGGAACGACTTCGCGTCGAAGATGCCAGGCATAGCTCAGTTCCGTTGCGATCAGTCCCGACATTCCGTTACACCGCCGCGCCATCCATGCGCAACCGAAAGTCCTCTTGATCGCGTTCAATCAATGTGCCGTTTTCCAGTAGGAGATGCTCATCGGCAGCGGGCATTCGCAGGGGCCTCGGAGTCACCCATAGAATGCCGCACTCGGCGCGCAATTCATCAAGACTCCGCATGAACTCCGCCCGCGAGGGAGCATCCAGAAACGAGTCCGGCTCATCGAACAGCAGGAAATCGGGCTTGGCCGCCAGGGCCGCCGCCAGAGCGACGCGCTGCTTTTGTCCACCGGAGAGCGCCTCGGGCGGACGCAAACGCAGCGACTGGAGTCCGAATCGCTCGAGGAGCGATTCGACAACCGGTTTCATCTCGCCGGGATCGCGCCCGCGCAATTCGAGACCGAGGGCAATCTCTTCTTCCACCGTCGAGGCGATCATCTGGTGATCGGGATTCTGCAGGACGATTCCGACTCGACCGCTGGAAGCGACGATGGGTTGACCGTCGGCAAGAACTTGTCCGTTCACCGGGGGAAGCAGACCGGCCAGAATCCGCAACAGGGTCGTCTTCCCGCTGCCGTTCCGTCCGATGACCACCATAGACCTGCCCGTGTAAAGCGTGAGGCTGACATCCTTCAGCAGCGGAGCGCAACCCCGATAGCCGAACGAAATATCTCGGGCAACGAGCTCACTCACCGAGACACTCCTTCAGCCGGTCGGCGATTCGTCGCGCCACGCCCGTCCGCGATTCCACGAAACGCCGGGCTTGATTGCTTAGCAAGTTCAAACGCTTCGCGTCCGTAATCAGCTCGGCGATCCATCGTTCGGCCTGCCGTCGTCCCGTAACCACCCGGACAATCTCTTCGACGCTCGCTTCCCGCGCCTCATTCGATACGCCGATGTTGGGTCCGCACAGCACCGGCAAACCGCCGGCCATCGGTTCCAGCACGCTATGAACACCGCGACCGAAACCGCCTCCGACGTAGGCGACGCGACCCAAACGATATAGATCCGCGAGCATGCCGGTGCGGTTCACCAAGACAACCTGCGCGTCCGAGCCGGCCGTTCCACGCTCAGAATCATGGAACCGAATCCCATTCAACCGGCATTGCGCTTCAATGCGCCGACGCGCTTGTGAAGACGGATCGTGGGGAATAACCAGCAGAAGAACGTTCGAATCATGAACGGAGAGCTTCGATATCAGCGGCAGCAGCAACTCATCGTCATCGGTGTGAGTGCTCCCGGCCACGATCACCCATCGGCCGGCACAGGAAGCGGTTACTTCGGCGGGGAGCGTTCGCTTCTGTTGAACTCGCCCCATAACGC
>JAHJDG010000193.1 GCA_018812265.1 bacterium
ACCGGAGTCGTACACGGTCGGCGAGTTGAGTCAGTTCTCCTGGGATTCGGCGTGGTGGTCGTTCAACTTCGTGGCGAATTTCGCCAACATTCGATACTCCGCGATGATCAAGGACATCCAGGCAGTGCAGGCCGAGATCGAGGGGAACTTTCTCGCGCTTCAGCCCGCCCTTGAGAAGACCGCCGTCGAGCTGTTGAAGATGGACCCGGAGTTGGCCCGGCGATTCCTGACGGACTACTCGGTGTCTCATGCCGAGTTGACGGTTGATCGCTGGCGTGAGTTGGGCAAACACCTCGTGACGAAATACAACGACGGCTACGTGCAGGAGTCTCCCGGTCGGGCGAAGGAGGTGGGCTACCCGGAGAGCTGGCTTCGCAGCGTGCTGAAAGAGCGCCCGGATCAATTCCGACTGCCGGAGAAGGAACCGGACGTGCCGGAGTCGAAGCTTGTAGATTAGACTTGCGCCTCAGAAAGAGATGCGGGCCACTTGGCCTGGTTTTGCGAGTAAGAGCAGTGACACGCAATCCTCCACCGACTCAATCAGGAAACAGCGACGCTGACGACGGATCGCCGGCGATGAGTCCTTCGCGGAACACCTTTCTTAAGGGCTTCGGGAGGGCTTCTCCGGAAGAGCGCAGGCGCCTCCTTCGTATCGAGGCGTGGATCTTCATCGCCGGATGCTACGTACTGCTTCTCTTTGCTTTCCTTTGGCCGGCGGGCTTTCGGGATCAATCCACCGCCTTTGTGGTGGCGGCGTGGGCAGCGTTTGTCATTCGCACCTTCGTCTTTCAGTTTGGTCTTCTGCTCTTGGTTATCGCTTGCGTTGCCGCTTGGAAGAAGCAGAAGCGGATGGCTTTGGCTACTTTGCCGCTGCTTGTCGTGACTGTCGGCCCCGCTGTATTGCAGTACTTGCCGGTGGCGTCGCCTGCCGTTAGCGGGGAATCCGTCACAGTCATGAGCGTCAACCTGCTGATGATCAACAAGACGACGGAGCCGATCATCTCCGAGATCAAGGCGGCCGATCCGGACATTCTCCTTCTCCAGGAGTATACACCCGACTGGCACGAGGCCCTGACAGCCGCGATCGCTTCTGAATACGCGCACATCCGGGAGATTCAACGCGAAGACTCTTTCGGGGCGGCGATCTACTCGAAGCGGCCATTCAATGGGCACGTCAACACCTATCTGCCGCTTGGCCGTGCGACGGAGCCGCAAATTCGTGGGGTGGTTGAAATCGATGGCCGTGAGGTGGCCGTCTATAACATCCACTTTTTGCCTCCGTGGGGTTTGGATTACGTCATCGAAACGCGATGTCAGTTTGCCGACTTGCGGGACAGGCTCGAAGCTGAGGAGCTTCCCGTGATTCTGTGCGGGGACTTCAATTTTACCGAACGTTCTCTTCAGGCTTCGTCACTGCGTCGTGCCGGCATTCTTGAAGCACAGGATCTTGGGGGGCGCGGGCGCGGTACCACATGGCCCGTCAGTTCGTTTTTCCGTTGGATTCCATCGGTACGCCTGGATCACATCTACATCAGCAATCACCTCACCTGCACCGATTGCCGAACCGGCACCGGTCGGGGTTCTGATCACCGCCCCGTCATTGCCCGGATCGGATTTGCCGAAGGACCCGCGCAATAGACTCACTGAATCGCCGTCGGTTGCGCCGGCTAGGTGTGGAGCGGTTCCTTCTTGGTCGAAGCGCCGATGCCTAAGAACTCCACATCCGTGCAAAGATCCTGCTCGTCGAACCTGAGAATGCAGTAATCAGGCGAACCCCATTCCTTGAAATGCCTGGCGTCATAGATCTGGCTGAGCAGGCCCGCAGCGTCACTACGCACGGCGAGCACCGGTTCCCCCATATCCAGTTCCGCCGCGCATTCTTTCGGAGACTTGCCTTTGATCTTTCTCTTTATGATCAGGGCCCGCGGAAAATCCCGTTTCGGGTCGCTGTTTTTCTCGGTTCGGGACAAGGCCACGATTCTCTCGGCAGCTACTTCGACTACGTAGCGATCCTTGCCCATAACGTCGAGCTCCACCGGATAGATCACCCAGGACCGATCGCTGTCAATGTCGCGCAGCGTATCGAGGCACTTGCCGAACATCTCATCCGCGGCGGAAAGTTTGGCGCCGAGCAGTTCCTTTTCGCGTTTCTTGACGTCGGCGGCATCCACGGCCTTGCCGACTAGATTGACGCCGGTGCCGACCGCAGTGATGCAGCCGCTGGAAAAGGCACCTATGGCGGCCAGCAACATGTAGCTTGCCAAGTGCAGCAACAACCTGCGGACCCGACCAATGACTGGTTTGTTAGCTCTTGCCCGCCGCATTGATCGTCCTCCATGTCTGGGGGTAATCCCGCAAGTGGACAACGGTCCCGCGGACGATTTCCGTTGGCCGTCTTTGGAGCCGGGATTCTACCGCCCTACTTCATGGCAGGACAACCTTGCGGACCCGGATCGACTCCTTTTCGGCCACCCACGAGGCGTCGCGCCGGCTGGTGCGAGAATCCCTTCTCGCGTCCGTTTTTAGCAGGAATCCTTTTCTGTGGGGACAAGGGCCGAGAGAGGAATCTCGGCCCAGCGGTAGCGTCGGCCCGCCGTGGTCGACGGGGATGGCGAGTTTGCAGAGCCTCTCCATGGCCGAACGCTTACCGCTTCCTCACGGGCGCGGCTCTGATTGCCGCCGGCGCGCCATAGACACGCTTGTGCCACAGCTTTGAGATAGATTCTCAGAGGCATCGCATGAAGGCGACCACGTCTTTCTTCTCCTGCTCTGTCAGCTTGACGCCGAGAATCAGATTGTAGAACTCGACCGTATCCTCCAGCGTGAGCAATCGTCTATCGTGGTGATAGGGCGGTGAATCCTTGATGCCGCGAAGCGGGAACGTCTTGATGGGGCCGTCTCCGACTGTCATCCGATCGTTGATCATCTGCGGTTTGAAGAACCGTTCGGTTCGGAGGTTGTGCATGAGGTTGTCGGTGTAGTACGGCGCCGGATGGCACTCGGCGCATCGTCCCTTGCCGAAGAAAGCAGCTTGCCCCCGCAACTCGGCTTCGGTGGCCTTGGCGGGATCGAGTTTGCCGAAGACATCCAGCTTGGGGGCGGGCGGGAAGTCGAACAGTGCCTGCACTTCGGCCATGAAATGGACCTGACTGCCTCGCTCGAGGATGTTGGCTCCTTTTTTGGTGGCGATTACCGGGTCGCCGTCGAAGTAGGCCGCGCGCTGCTCGAACTCCGTAAAGTCCTCGATGCTCTTGAGTGCCCGTTGCGAGCCGAACAGCCGCTGGATGTTCACGCCGCGCAGCGGCGGCGTGTCGAGACCGTGGCGAAACGCCTGCGGCCTGATGTCGCCTACGAGGTGCGTGGTGGCGTTGGTGTGGCCGTTCACATGGCAATCAAAGCAGGTGACGCCGCGGTGGGGTCGTGCGGAGCGACGGTCCTCCGTCTGGTTGAACTGCTGCTGCGGAAACGGCGTTACCAGCAGGCGAAACCCCTCGAGCTGCTTGGGGTTCAGAATGCCGTTGAACAGCTTGTAGTAGTTGTCGATCGTCACGACCTTGCCCTGGGACACGTCGCCCAGGTCGGTCCGGGTCGTCAGGTAAATCGGCGGCGGATATTCGGGCAGGAGATGCGTGGGCAAATCGTAGTCTAAGTCGAAGCGCGTGAGATTGCGGCCCTCCTGCTTGTTGATTTCGTCGATGTGATGCTGCGGAAAGACCATGCCCCCTTCGGCGTGATTGGGGTGCGGCAATGGTAGAAACCCCTTGGGGAACAGGCCTTTGTTGCGAATCTCCGCCGGCGGCATGTTCGCAAGCTCCGCCCAGGTTGTTCCGGGGGTGAGCTTGACCCGCACGCCGGCCTGGATCGGCTTGCCCCGCGACATGGCGACGCCTTCGGCGGGGCGGTCGCTGAGGTCGTAGCGCTCGGCGAGCAGGTCTGCCTGTCGCTGCATCACGTCCGGCTTGGCCGCCTTCATGCGGGCCATCGTCGTTTCGAACGCCTCTTTGATTACGACCGGGGAATAGCTCGAGGGTTCCTCGGCCAAGGCTTTGATAAGCGGCAGCCCAATCGAGGCCATTACGATGGCCGCCACAATCCACGCGCCGCGGTTATGTTGTTTTGATTTGCGTTTCATTGTGCTTGTCTCCCTGGTTTGAGTGCCCATGTCTTGGTTGCCTGCGCGTTGAACGATCGGCGGCAACCGAAACAAACGTGTCGAGAGTCCCGCAGAGACCACTGTGCGGACCATCAGATTTGCGTGAAGCGGAGCACCCCGTGTGGGCGTGAGCGGGGCTTGCATGGTTCGAGTACCGGCCGACCGTCGGTATTCGCGCTTTTGGATTCGCCATGGCTGCTGCACCCCAATCGTCGCGCCGGCCGTGGCGCTCCAGGGGTCCGCTTCGCCTACCTGCGGCAGGCAGGCCGCGGGCGCTGCCGTATCGTACGGGTAATGGGCCGTCTTGTCACCGTCCTCGCCGGAAAAATGCGCCATGGCGGGGGTGCGAAGAGAATGTCGAATGGCAGAAGAAGTG
>JAHJDG010000194.1 GCA_018812265.1 bacterium
GTGTATTTCGCAAACATCGTCGGTTCAGTGAATCCATCGCAGCGATTGATTCTAATTCGCTGATTGCCTGAATGCGAGGGTTTAAAACACCGAAGAGGACTCGTGAATGGAGTCCTCTTTTTCGTAGGGATTATTTCAAACCAAACACGCTACGCCGCGACAACCTCCCGTTTGCCGACGCGACCGACGAGTGCTTCGGCGATGAGGAGACCGAGTGCGATAAACAGGCAGAGCTTCCACAACTCGAGACCATGCCGGCCCTCGAAAACGGCGGCTTGAATGGTGGTTTGCTGCCCGAGCTCGACTACGCGTCCTCCCAGTATCTTTCGATAACTCTGCTCCGGCAATGGCATGATGTCCGTTTCTTTGGCGGAAACGCTGACGGCCAGAGCCGAAACGCGACGACTTCCCTGCCATAGTTCATAGTCGCCGGGCATTTCCAGTCCGGGGAATCGAAGATCAAATCCTGTCCCCGCGGTCTCCACGGTCGGGATCAGATTCTCTTCGCCTCTCACTTCATACTTCTCTTCACCGGGCGCTCCGGGAAAAGCAAGCTGGGCTGCGACACCCGCCGTAAGCTGGAACATCGTGCCGGATGTTCCGATGCCGGACAGATACGCGGCGCTGCTTACCATGAGGGGCGGGAAAATGCCGCTGCGAAACAGCGTGGACCACTCCGGATCGGGTGAGCCCGCCATGAGCAGGGCGTGTCCATGCCCAACGTAGGATTCGAGCAGAAACGGCAGGTTACCGGCGGTAGCGACGATCTCCACGGCAGTGCTGCCGTCGGCGACGCGCACCAGACGATAGATATCGGGTGAGACGTTGGTCGGCGTCTCCTCAAAAAGTCCTTCGAACAGGGGATGCTTCATGTCCACGCGAGACCAGCGTGTACCGGTGGTATCTTGCCAGAGTTCGACGGGCGTGGGAAGACCCAGTGACGGCAGCCATGCGGCATAGGAACGCAGATCGGATCGCGGTCCCGAAGCGACGAATACTCCTCTGCCGTTTTCGACGAAACGGCGCAATCGTGGGCCGAAGGCCGGACTGAAGTCCGAGGCGTCCATCAGGAAGATGGCATCGAACTCCGACCAATCGGCCATTTCGAGTTGGCTCTCGGATAGGACGCGAACGTTGACAAACGCTCCCGGATCGCCGGTTGGATTCAGAGCCAGCGCGGTCAGCGCGCGCGCCGCGCCGTCAAAGCCGGCCAGTGCGACTCTTAGTTGTGAAGGCACACGGAGAACGAAATAGCGCTGATCGTCGGCGGCCAGATCGTCCGCGTCCTCGACGCGAACGTATCCGACTTGATCGCCGGGCATATCGGGAACGAACTTGAATCGTTCGGTCGTGATTCCACCGGGTGAAAGCGTGATGCGAGTCTGCGCCACGCGGCGACCGCCGAGGTAGACGCTGATGATGTGGTCTTCGGCGGGGTGCGCGCCGGTGTTCCGGGCGGTGAACGTCACTTCAATGGGACGGCCGGGTGTGATGATTCGCGACGTGACGTCCGCTTGAGTGATTCCGACGTTGCGAACGCGAGCGCCGTCCGGGGAGAGCAGGAACAGCCGCACGTCATCGGGCATGAGCGGCTCGGATGGCAACTCAGCGGGCCATGCGCTCCCGCTGAAATCGGAGAGCACATACACCTCCTTATGGAGATTCTGCGACTGCCCGAGAATCCTGCGCGCGGCACGGAGTGCCGCCACAAGATCTCCGCCGCGGTATCCCGCCGCGGCGTTGACGACGGCTTCACGCAAAACGTGAATCTGTGCGGTAGGCGTCGGAGGGAAGTTCTGGGGCGGATCGTCGGCCCAAATCAGAACCGCTTCGTCTCCGTCCTTAAGGAGGCGGAGAATCTCCTGAGCCCGCGTCTGCAGACTGCGAAATCGTGATCCGTCGGGAGTCTCGGTCTGCATGGACGCGGAGCGATCCAGAATGAGCACGGCGGTGGTTTTCGCGTTGGCTCCCGGTAGAATTCCCGCGGAGGACTTCAACACCGGACGCGCCAGCGCCACAACCAGAAACAACACGGCCAGAGTTCGCAGGATTAGAAGAATGACTTGTCGTAGGCGAACCTGACGCATTTTCTGCCGCTGGAGTTCACGCAGGAAACGGAGGGTGGGGAAATCCACCTTCTTGAAGCGCTGCCGATTCAGAAGGTGAATGAGAATCGGCAGAAGCCCCAGAGTCAACGCCGCCAGAATCGCGCTATTGAGAAACGTCATTTCGGTGAGTCTCCGCCGCCGGAAAACCCGGGAGATTCACATACGCGATTCTCAATCATCTCGACGAGCAGATGTCCGCACAGCAGATGCGTCTCCTGGACGCGCTGCGACGAGCGCGAGGGGACGTGCAAAGCATGATCGAGATGCTCGTCAAGAGGCGAAACGGTTTCTCCAAGAAATCCAACCGTATGGCCGCCTCCTCTGTGCGCAGCGCGGGCAGCGTGGATGAGATTGAGTGATTTTCCCGACGTTGAGAGAAGGAAGAGCACATCGCCGGTTCGGAGGTGCGCTTCGACCTGGCGGGCAAACACCGTATCGAAACCGTAGTCGTTGGAGCAAGCCGTGAGGAGGCTTGTATCGGTGGTGAGCGCCAACGCGGATAATGCGTGACGTTCGCGAGTGGACGATAGACGAACGACGAACTCGGTTGCCAGATGCTGGCTTTCCGCAGCCGAGCCTCCGTTTCCGCAAAAAAGGAGTTTGCCTCCGCGCCGGAGAGTTTCGGCGCACAGATCGGCTATGACTGTCAGCGTGGGTTGCAGCGCGGACAGATTGCTCAGGAGTGCGCTTGCGCCTTCGACGGCATCTTCGATCAGACGACGATCCTTGTCTTTCATGAAACAACTCCTCGGGCGGCCTTTCGTTCGGCGCGGGTCTCAATGAACTCGTAAATTGACGGCACCAAGAACAACGTGAGAACGGTGGCAAAGATCAACGCTCCGATGGAGGCAATGGCCATAGGCGCGCGCCACTCGGCGCCGGCGCCGAGGCCCAGTGCGAGCGGCATCATTCCGAGAATCGTCGCAAGATTCGTCATGATAATCGGGCGAAATCGGCCGGGAGCGGCGATCAGAGTCGCTTCGCGGGCGTTCTTCCCCTGCTCGCGGAGAATTTGGGCGTAGTCAATGATCAGAATTGCGTTGTTCACCACAATTCCCACCAGCATCACCATGCCCATCAGTACCATCATCGAGATGGGCGTGTTGGTGAGCGTAAGTGCAATGGCAATACCGACGAGTCCGAGCGGCAACGTCATCATGATGATCAGCGGTCGTACGTAGCTGTTCAGCATGGCGCACAGCAACATGTAAGTGAGGATCGCCGCCAGCGCCATAGCCTGATAGACATAGGCAAATTCGCGGCCCATGAACTCGGCTTCCCCACCGAAGATGACGGAGACGTCGGGAGGGATGTTCAAGCTGTCAATCCGTGCCTGTATGGCTTTCTGCGCTTCGGTGAGAGTACCGCTGGTCAAATTGGCCGAAACCGTTACCAGGCGTTCCTTGTTCTTGCGAAAAATGGTCGTCGGTCCGGCGGCTTCGGTGATGGACGCAACCGACGTGAGCGGGATCCAGTTGTCGTGCGTTTTTACGTCGAGCGACTGAACCTGTTCCAGCCGGGAGCGATCCGCCTCAGCGAGGCGAACGCGAACGTCGTATTCTTTCCCCGATTCACGATAGGTCGTGGCAACGGTGCCTTCGAACAGCGAACGCAAGGTGGTGGCGAGTTCGGCGGCATGAAGTCCCTGATCCGCAAGTTCGTCGCGTCGGGGAATAACTTTCAGTTCGGGCTTTCCGGTTACCCAGCTGTTCGTTGCGTCCACGGTTCCCGGCGTGGTTGCGGTAATGGTTTGGATCTGATCCACAACCGCGAGGAGTTCCTTCATGTTGTTGCCGGTCACCTCGATCTGAAGATCGCTTTCTCCGCCGCCGCCCATAGCGGACGTTTCGGTAATCACGATCTCAGCGGCGGGAATATCGGCCAGGCGCTTTCGCAGATCGGCAATCACTTCCCCGGTCCGTCGAATGCGATCACGCTTGTCGGAGAGCTTAACGTACGAACCGCCGACTTGCGAGCCTTTGGTGTCCGAATGACCCGTCTGAGCAATTCCCACCGTCGTATAATAGGATACGACTTCGGGAAGCTTGCCGATCTCATCCTCGACGCGCTCCATTACCTGATCGGTGACGCTCAGGCGGGTTCCGGGCGGCATTTGCACGGACAGGTAGAACTCTCCTTGATCGGCTTTCGGGAAGAACTGCCCTCCGACCAGTCCGAACAACGCCAGAGAGACCAGAAAGATAATTGCTATTCCCCCGACGACACGACCGCGATGGTCGAACACCCACTCGAGAGCCTGGCCGTAACTTTGAATGGAGGCTTTCAGGGTCTTGTCCCAGGCATCGAAGAAACGTCTCAGAAATCCGAAATGATCGGCCGAGACCAACAAACCGACGAAGAGAAGAGTGATCACCGCTTGCATGAGTCCGACAACCAGCCACACGCCGAAAAAGACGGCGAAGGCGGCGAAAATGTACGCGCCGCGGCGAAGGTGTCTCGCGGACATCATCGGCGTCAACGTGAACGAAACCAGCAGCGAGAAGATGGTGGCGAAGGCAACGGTAAGACCGAACTGCTTGAAGAACTGGCCGACGATACCCCCCATGAATCCGATGGGGAGAAACACGACGATGTTGGTCAGCGTGGAAGCGGCAACGGCCAGCGCAATCTCCGAGGTTCCCTTGGCGGCGGCCTCGGGCGGAGCAAGCCCTCGATTCTTGTAGACGGTGATGTTTTCGAGAACAACAATGGCGTTGTTGACAAGAATTCCGATGGAGATCGAGAGTCCCATCAGCGTCATGGAGTTGAGCGTGAAACCCGCCCAGTAGATCAACAGGAAGGTCGCGATAACCGATACCGGCATGGCCACCGAGGCGATGATCGTTCCTTCCCAGGACCGTAAAAAGATAAACAGGACGAGGGCCGTGAGCAAAATGCCCATGACCAGATTTCCACTGACGTCCTTCAGAGAGTTGCGGATAAAAACGGAGTTGTCGCGGGCGACGAACAGCTTTACGTCGGGCGGGAGAAAACGTTGAACCGCATCGAGCTGATTTCTCACTTCCGTGGCGGTGGCTACCGTATTGGCGTCTGAACGCTTACGGAGCGCAAGACCGACGGACGCTTCGCCGTTGAAGCGGACTTGCGATTCGACGTCTTTACGGCCGTCGAGAACCTGTCCGATGTCCCGGAGTCGCACGGTCCGGCCCTCGCCAAGAACGAGATCCATCCTTTCCATGGTTTCGGGACGTTCGAATTCCCCTTCCAGACGAACGGTGATGTCGCGCTTGCCTTCTTCGATGCGGCCGCTGGGCATGTTAAGATTCGCCATCTGCAGTCCGCCGATCACGTCCAGTACCGACAGATCATAGGCGCGCAACCGCGATTTCGACAGGGCGATCAGAATCTCGCGCTCCTGTCCGCCTTCGATCTCGATTGCAGCGATTCCCGGAATGCGATTCAGCCGCGCCTTCACCACGTCGTCCGCCAGTTCGTAGAGTTCATCCGGCGGCAGGTTGCCGCGCAGCGCCAGATTCATGATCGGCGCCTGATTGAAGTCGAACTTGAGAACGGTGGGCGACTCCATATCCTCGGGTAAGGTGGGGCGGATGGCGTCTATCTTGTCTTTCACGTCGAGCGCCGCGAAGTCAATCTTCGTACCCAGCTCGAATTCGACGAAGATCATTCCCCGGTTTTCGAGACATTGCGAGGTGATACTGCGGATTCCCGCAATGGTCGCGAGCTCGTCTTCCATCGGCTGGATCACCTGGGTCTCGATTTCCTCGGGTCCGGCTCCGGGATAGATGACGGACACGACGGCAAACGGGAAACTCACATCCGGCCAGTTGTCCACGCCCAGTCGAAGATAAGAGTAGAGTCCGAGTACGGCGAAGCTCATCACCAACATGGTGATGGCAACGGGCCGTTTTATCGAAATATCCGAGAGGAACATGAGTCAGCTTTCCGATAATCAGAGCTGGATGATCTTAACGAGATTCCCGTCACCAAGACGGTTCTGGCCGAATGTCACCACGCGGTCGCCGACAGCCAATCCGGCGAGAACCTCGACACGCTCGGAGCCGCGAATACCGAGCGTGAGGGTGCGAAGTGCGGCTCGTCCATCGGCACCGACGATGAAGACCCGGCCTTGTCCATTGGGTTCGCCCACGAGAGCCTCGCGGTGGATGGAGAGCGCGCTGTCGCTTCGTTGGATCACGACGTCCACCGTCGTAAGGATGCCCGGTTTGAGGATTCCGCCCGGATTGTCGGAGCCGACCGTAACCTCAAACAGTCGTGTTTTCGGATCGGCGGCGTCTTCCGCTTTCTCAACGGTTCCCGTAATCCATGCGGCATCGGCGAGTCCGGTGTGAATCTGTGCTTCTTGCCCGCTGGTCAGGGAAACGCGCTCACTTGCGGATGCGTAGAACTTGACCCGAACACGACGAGAGGTCGCGACCGTGACGATGGGTTCGCCCGGTGAGGCGACGTCGCCCGCCTTGAGGTGGATTCGCACAACTTCGCCTTCCACCGGTGACCGGAGTTCGATGAGCTCGGCGGATGCGGCGAAGTTCGACTGGGCGATGTCGTGCTGAAGCTGCGCATGGTCCAGAGACTGTTTCGATACGGCTCCCTGTTCGAACAGATTCTTCATTCGCTGCAACTCCAATACGGCGTTGTCGAGCGTAGAACGCGCCTGCCGATAGGAAGCCTGTGGATTGGCGTTGTCGAGGCGGGCTACAACCTGACCGCGGGAAACTCGTTGTCCGACGCGAACCGGAACATCCACCACCGTCTCGAGAAGTCGCGAAACGATCACCGACTGCTCTTCCCCTTCAATAGTCCCCGAAAATCGCAGGGTGCGGGCGATTGTGCCGGGTTGAATCGCCTCGACTTGCACGGGGATACCTTCCCGTTTCTGGATATCGGGGATAGACTCGACCGCTTCGCCGCGGCCTTTGGTCACGATGCGCAGACCGATACCCAATACGATCAGTACGGCCAGCGCGATCCCGATTTTCTTGAATGGTTTGCTCACGATCGTTCTCTATGGTTCGGATGTTTCTTTTAAGGGAATACCCAGCGCACGTTCGAGCTGCAACCGGGTGATGCGGGCGTCATACAAGGCGTGAAGGCGATTCACGCGCGAGCGATCAAGCTGCAGTTCACTGTCCAGCAGTTCGAGTTGTGTTCCCATTCCGTTCTCGTAGCGGACGCGCGCGATCTGATAGGCGCGTTCCGCCTCGATCACGTTGCCTTCCTGTACGGTGACGGTGCGCAAAGCGCGTTCGAGTTCGCGTCGTGAATTCTCGACGTCAATGCTGATGCCGTTGCGCAGATCGGATTCCATGTAGTCGAGTCGTCGCAGTTCGGCGCGATACTGGGCTACACGTGCGGGGGTCCGGAAGCCGTCGAAGAGCGGGAGGGAAACCTGAAGCATGGCGGCCGAGCTCTTGACCCAACCGTAGTTGTCGAACTCGAAGTTGTCGGCTTGGGTCATGGTTCGGTAGTTTGCCACGGCATAGAAGCTCGGCAGATAGAGATCGCGGCGGGCGATACTCATGAGTTGCCGTTGGGTTTTACGAGCATACTCGATCGCCGCAAGCTCACTCCGTTGTTGATAGGCGGTTTCCACGTCGGCCACGGGGAGAATCGTGTCGGCGAGATCCAGCGATCCGATCACCTCGACGTCTGTTTCGGGATCGAGATTCAGAAGCCAGCGCAAGTTCTGGCGGGTCAGCTCGTACTGGTTGCGCGCTTCGAGCAGCGGTGGTTCGAGGTTGGCCACCTGCACCTCGGCCCGGAGCTTGTCGTATTCCGAAACGATGCCTTGCTCATACATCAATCGGGTTTGATCGCGATGTTGAATCGCCCGGTCGAGAGCGGTTTGAGTCGTGGTCAGCAACTCGCGGGCGAGGATCACCCCATAGAACGTCTGAGCGAGCCGGACGCGAGTGTCCTGCAAGGTCTGCGTGACGCCTGTTTCGGTCTGTTTCACGTAGCTGCGAGCGGCACGGAGCGCCGCACCGACTTTGCCCGCCACCCAAAGAGGCTGCGCGAGTTCAAGTTGGGCCGTGTATTCGTTGTCGAGTCCGATGCGAATCGGTTGACCCTCGAAAAAAAAGACGGGAGTCTTGATATTTCGCGTATACAAACCGCTGAGATTCAGAGTCGGCAGCGCGCCCGACCGCGCTTCCTTGACCTGAAGCCGGGCGACGTTCACCTGTTCATGGGCGTCGAGAACGGCGATGTTCTGTGTGCGGGCCAGCCGCCACGCCTCATCCCAGGTCACTTCGACCGCGCGCGAGGCTTGTATGGAAAGCATCGTAGTGATGAGCGCGATCAGCGGGAGCCGAAGGAAATGTGCCATCCGTTTGCTATGCGGCATTTGATTCAGAAGAAGTGTGAGTTTCGATCTTGCCCTACGACAAAAGGCCTACTTGACGAACAGTCCATGCTGGATAAGGTCCTTGACGGACTCAATCCGAGCTTCGAGCCAATCCGGCTCATCCTCGCGCCGTGGCCAGATATCATTGACCACCGGAACGAGCAGAAAATTGAGAACGGTCAGACTGAGAAAATGGAGGACGAGCTGGCGGGCGTCTTGTTCACGAAAAACTCGGCCGGAGGAAACCTGTTCGGAGATCTCGCGTGACTGGGGCGATTCCAGCCACTGCCGAATGGCCATTTTCATCCCCTCGCCGCCGACCAGCAGATCGTGGATAATGAGATGCAACACTTCGCGATGCTCGGCCCAGAACCGGAGGTCGCGTTCCATGTGATCCAGCCATGTCTTTTGGACGCTTTGCTCATCCTTCAGTTCCCCGGGCTCCAATTCGTGGCAGCACTCCTCGACCGACCTCTGCAACACCGCTGCGTAGAGCTCATCCTTGCTGTTGAAGTAGTAGTTCAGCATCGCCTGATTGATTTGGGCTCGTTCGGCGATGGCCTGCATACGTGCACCAGCCTTGCCATTGGCTGAGAACTCAGCGAAGGCGGCATCAAGGATTCGTTGTCTGGTGTCGTCGGCCACTGTATTTCTTCCTGCCCGCCTTGCGGACGGGTCAATCAACTATTCAGTTAAACTGGCCGGACAATTTAATTGATTCATTAGTCAATGTCAAGTGGTTTTTCTAATCAAATAATTTTCAATGTAATAGATCCAATTTGTGGTTATAATATAGAAGCGGGGAAGCCCATCGGCTGCCCCGCTGTCTTATACGCAGATAATCCAATATCATCTATTTCAAATGCTTAGCAACAACGGTTGATGCCTCGCTGACGACTGTCTTCAATCCTTCAACATTCTTGCCCCCGGCAGTCGCCATATGAGGACGGCCACCGCCACCGCCTCCCACGAGTTTGGCAAGCTCCTTCGCGATGGGTACGGAGTCCACTCCGCCCTTAACCAGATCGGGGGTAACTGTGACGACGAGGGCGGGTTTGCCGTCAAAGGCTGAAACCATAACCGCCACGCCGGACTTCAGCCCGTCCCGCAGCGCATCCGCCATGCTCTTCAGTTCATCCAGGTCGCGCGCGTTGACCTCGGCGGCCACGAGCTTGGTGTTGCCGACGGGGATGGCCGTGTCCGCCAGACTTTGCATGGCCGAACCGGCGGCCGTGGCACGCAGCTCCTCGACCTCTTTTTCCAGTCGCTTGCGCTCGTCGAGGAACTTCCTCAGTTTTTCGATGGGATCGCTGCCTTCGCTCACCATCAGCGTCGTCAGCTCGTCTACTTTGTCCCGCTTCTCAATCAGGTAGTGGAGCGCGCGATCTCCGGTGAGAGCTTCGATACGCCGGACGCCTGCCGCAACGGATGTTTCCGCGCGGATTACGAATACGCCGATGTCGCCGGTACGTTTCACGTGACACCCCCCGCAAAGCTCGCGGGAAACAACGGTTTCACCTTCGCCGATCTCGATCATCCGCACTTCATCGCCGTATTTCTCGCCGAACAGGGCCATGGCTCCCAGTTCCTGAGCTTCCTTCAGCGACATGAAGCGGGGCGTAACCGGCCAGTTCTCGCGGATGCGGTCGTTGACGATCTTCTCGATTTCGGCAAGTTCTGCGGGAGAGGGTTTCTCGAAATGCGTGTAGTCGAAGCGCAGGTAATCCGGTCCGACATATGAACCTTGCTGGTGGACGTGATCGCCGAGCACTTTTCGCAATGCTCTATGGAGCAGGTGCGTGGATGTGTGGTTGTACTGTGTCGGGATGCGATGGGCGGGATCAACAGTTAATTGAACCTGAAAAGATTCTGGTTTGTTGCGAACATCAGGTGACAGAGATTTCAGAAATCCATCTGAATCCGAAATGCCCGTATGAAAGATTGAGTTTTCAATCTTCTCAACCTTGACAATCTTGAACCGGTTCCTTAGGCCGATCCCAAATATGATATCGGCATATCCTGCATCAGAGACTTGTCCGCCCGACTCCACATAGAAAGGAGTAATGGGTGGCGAGAAATGTATCAGATTCTCAGGGTCGTCAAAGATTATCAGTCCAATATTGGAAATTGCTGTTAGCTCATTATATCCAACGAAATGCGTCTGTACATTTGTCGAATAAGTAGCCTTTATATGGTGATCTGCTGTGAAAGCTCCTGCTGCTCTTGCCCTTGCCCTTTGTCCTTCCATTTCCTTCTGAAATCCCGCCTCATCCACTGTCAATGATTCTTCCCGCGCCATGAGCTGCATGAGATCGAGAGGGAAGCCGAACGTGTCATAGAGACGGAAGGCTTCTTCACCGGGAATGACGGTTGTCTTATCGCGTCGTACCTGCTCTACGACTTCGGCGAAGCGCTCCAGTCCTCGATCCAGCGTCTTTCCGAAATGCTCCTCTTCGGCCTGAACGACGCGCGCGATGTGAACATGACGGTCTTTGATCTCCGGGAACACGCCACCCATCACGTCCACCAGAACCGGCAAGAGTTTGTAGATGAACGGCTCGTGCACGTCAAGCTTGCGACCGAAACGAGCGGCGCGGCGAAGAATGCGACGCAAAACGTAGCCGCGGCCTTCGTTGCCGGGCATCGCTCCGTCGGCGATGGCAAACGCGAGACAGCGAACGTGATCGGCAATCACGCGATGCGGAATGCCGCTCGCGTCCTGCGAATAAGGTTTGCCGGAGAGTTCCGCCACCGTCTGAATGAGTGGCTGAAACAGATCGGTGTCGTAGTTGGATTTCAGATTGCCCATGACGGCGGTGATACGCTCGAGCCCCGCTCCCGTGTCCACGTGCTTGGCGGGAAGATCGAGCAGCGTGCCGTCGGGTTGTGCGTCATATTGGATGAACACCAGATTCCACAACTCGATGTAACGCGGCGAGCCGGTGTTGACGAACGCATTCGGATTCGAGTCATACTCCGGGCCGCGATCAATGTGAATCTCGCTGCACGGCCCGCACGGTCCGGTATCGCCCATGCTCCAAAAGTTGTCCTTCTTGCCAAAGCGCAACAC
>JAHJDG010000195.1 GCA_018812265.1 bacterium
AAGAACATGGAATTCGGGTATCGTTCATGGACGTCCAGACAGAGCCGCTCGATCTCGGTAAGATAATCTATGGCGCAGGCTGTAACGGCCTCGGCCTTGAAGCCGTAGGATCGTGATAGCACGACATAGCGGTTCGCCTGTTCTTCCGTCGAACGACGCAGCGCTGCCAACTCACTCGCCCCCTTGAAACTTCCCGAGTCCACGGGAGCGACCGATACGAAGATGTACTGCTTGAAGTGAAATCCGAACAGGCGATGGACGTTCAGCAAGAGATGAACGCCTTGCCCGCTGTATCCTTGGACCAGCACGACGGCGGTCGGTTGTGTAGTCGAAAGCGGTTCGTGAGTCACCGTGGCATCACCGAATGGCAAGTCGCCGAGGATGTCGTCGAGCTGCTTCGTTTGCCGTCCGACTCGACGATAGTGGCCGCGGATCAGGAAGCACAAGACTACCACGGCCGCGGTGACCAGAAGCACGAACCAGCCTCCGCGCGCGAATTTCATGGCGGTCATGATGATCAGCAGTGAGGCGCTGACCAGAAATCCAATCCCGCAGATGGCAATCTTTCTAATCCATCGGCGGTCGCTTGTGCGCCGCTGCCACCATAACCTCGACATGCCGAGGAGGGCCAACGTGAAGCCGATGAATACGTTGATCGCATAGATTGCCACGAGCGAACTCAGATGGCCGCCCGAATACACGACGAAAGCAGCGGCGGCAGCCCCCAGAATGAGAATGCCGTTCTGTGTTACCAGCCGTTCCGAAAGATGGCCAAAGCGGTGCGGCAGCCACGAATCTTCCGCCATGCTGGCGAGCACCCGGGGTCCGCCGATGAAACCGGTCTGTGCCGCGACGAACAGCAACAGCGCGGCGGAGACCATCATAATCCCGACCAGCACCGTGCCGATTTTCGTGCCGCCGATAATCCAGTTCTGCGCGATTTGAGAAAACAGCGCGGCGTTGAGCGTCTTGCCTTCTATCGGTTGAACATCAAACAGGAAATAGTTGAAGAGCAGAAAGGCCGATAGATAGGCCAGCGACAGAGCCATGTAGAGCATGGTTCGTTTGCCGGTTCGGACGCGCGGTTCCTTCAAAGCCAGCATGCCGTTGGAAACGGCTTCAATTCCGGTTAAGGTGCCCGCTCCCATGCTGAAACCGTGCAACAACCGGGCGAGGACGAACACCACTCCGAATTGGGATAGGGCCAGACCGGCTTCCGTCCGGCTCTCCGCCACCCGTCGCGGAAGGTCACCCAAATGAGATACAACGCCGTAACCGACAAGCAGGACGTGAGTGACTACGAACACCATGAAAATCGGCAACAGCGTTACGACCGATTCTTTCACTCCCCGCAGGTTCAGCCACACCATAAACGCGATGGTAAGAGTCGCCGCATATAGGCGGTACTCCGACCAATGCGGCGGCGCAAGGCTCAGAACCGCTTCAACGCCGGCCACGACGGAAACGGCCACCGTCAGAACATAGTCTATGACAAGCGCTGAGCCAGCAACCGGACCGATGTTGGAATGGAGTAGCTTGGAGGCAACCAGATAGCCGCCACCTCCATGAGGAAATTCCTCGATCAGTTGGGAATAGGCGGCGGAAATGATGAGAACAGTCGCCGCGATGAGGATGGCAAGAACCGGGATGAGAAAGGCGAAACCGTGCAGCGCGCGATAGGCTTCCTCCGGTCCGTAGTTCGCCGATGAGATGCCGTCGGCACCCATGCCAACCCAGGCAAAAAACGCGATCAGCGTGACATGCTGAAAGACCTTGGGGTCAAACGGATTCAACCGGCGGCCGAAAAGCCCCCGGCGAATTCGCACCGGGAACGGCTCCGAAGAGCCGTTCCCGACGTCTATTTTCTCGCTTCGCATAGGAGACGAATGGAAGACAGTTCGCCGGTCTTACGCTTTTTGAGGGTAGAGGACCACCTTCAATCCCTCGCCCCGCAGTTTGACGTCGAAACCCTTCTGGAAATCCTTCAGGGCGAACGTGTGAGTGACAACCTTGCGGGCGGTGTTCAGGAACGGGCCTTGAAGGAGGGCCAAGGTCTCGATCCAGGTCTCGAAGATCTTTCGGCCGATGATGCCGCGAATCGTCAATCCTTTAAAAATCACCTCCGAGGAAAAATCCACCGTGATGTCGCCGCGCGCCAGTCCCAGAAGCGAGATCTCGCCTCCCATGCGGATCACATCGAAGGCGTCGCGATAGGCCGGGGCGTGACCGGAAAGCTCGAAGACGACGTCCACGCCGCGTTTGTGCGGATCGGAGCGGCACACTTCAACGAATTTCGTGCGCTGTTTCGGATCGGCCACGTTGAAAACGTCGTCCGCTCCCTCCTCCTTGGCGGCATGGAGGAGCGAATCCTGAACGTCGGTGACATATATGCGACGAGCCCCCATCAGCCGGCACAGCGAGGTGGCCATGATTCCCATCGGGCCGGCGCCGAGAATCACGACGTCCTTGGTGGTGACGTCCACCGAACGTACGGTGTGAACGGCGTTTCCGATTGCATCAAGATAGGCTGCCACCTCACAGGGGAGATCGGGCGGGAGAGGGATGACGGCTCGCGCCGGGAGGACGACGTAGTCCGCAAAAACACCGTCCCCGTCAATCCCGCGAATAATCGTATTCAGGCACCATTGCCCATTTCCGGTCCGGCAATTGTGGCAAATGCCACAGATCACGTGCATCTCGGCTGACACATAGTCGCCGGTCTTAATCCCGGTAACATCGGTGCCCACTTCCTCGACGATACCACAGAATTCATGTCCCACGATGACCGGAAGCCGCTTCTCCATGCGTTTCATAAGAGGAGCGTCGGAACGGTAGATATCCACGTCTGTACCGCAGATTCCGGCCGCATTGATTTTAATCAGAACCTCGTCGGAGCGCGTAATCCTCGGGGCCGGAGCGTTGGGAAGGAACGTCAGGCCTTTTGCTGTAGATTGTTTCTGAATCGCTTGCATGTTTCCCACAAAAGAAGTTCTTCGCCAGAGGGTATTCTTTTTGAAGTCTTAAACCTACGAAATAATAGACAAGTAATCAAGGCAGTGGCAGGTGTGGAAGGGGCTACGAACGGCCGAAAAGGCGACAATCGGGCGAGAAAACGGTGTTCTGGACCTTTGTTGATTTGCTTGTCGTTAAAGATTACGCACCCTGAGGACGATAAAATGCTTAGGAATGTGCCTAACAGGAATCCAGATATGGACCTTGAACGCTTTTCATGCCCAAATCCCGCCTGTCCGGACTACCAGCGGCTCGGCGCGGGCAATGTCGGCCTCTACACCCGATATGGCCGGAAACAAGTTCGCCTGCTCATTTGTAATACCTGCGGCAAGACGTTCAGCGAACTGAAGGGAACTCCGTTCTGGGATAGCCGACTCGATTGGGAAACGATTGAGAAGATCTATCGCAGCCTGCTGGAAGGGCAGGGAATCCGCGCCACAGCCCGAATTCACGGCTTGTCGAAGAATACCGTTAAAAGGTATCTGCGGCTGGCCAAGAAGGATTTTGGGACCATCGAGCGGTTCCTCAGGGACCGGGGTGTGATTGATCGCGATCCCACCCAGCTTCGGGATCTGGTGGACACCCATGTTCGGCGGAGCGTTACCCTTAACCGGAGCGCTGTCCCGGTGGTGGGCTGAGAGCGCCGGGTAAATCCTCGATCTTCCGGTTGACTTTCACCCCGGCGGTGGCTTAATTGTATCGAACGCCGGGGCGTAGCGCAGTCCGGTAGCGCATCTGCTTTGGGAGCAGAGGGTCGCTGGTTCAAATCCAGTAGCCCCGACCATTGTAAAAACAGACTCTTAGGAGTCTGTTTTCGTTTCTGATGGCCATGTTTTCTCAACTCGCAAGTGGCTCTCGTTGGAAATTGGGAGAGGCTGCCCAGACGTGGCATGTTTTATGCGCAACTGATCTTGAACTCTCGCTTTGAATCACCGATGCCAGAACAACTGAGATGTTTTCTTCTCAAGAACT
>JAHJDG010000196.1 GCA_018812265.1 bacterium
AGAATGACGCCATCCTCCAGATTGCCGTCGAGACCGCTTCGCAAAACGGCTGGAAGAGGGCCCTGTTCGCCTGGCTCGAACGGCTGCAATCCTCCCACGAAGCGGCGGGAGACGCTGCAAAAGCATCCGCCATACAATCCCGCATCAATATGATGAAATAACCCCCCATGCCCAGAGCTGGGCACAACGAAGGATGAAAATAAATAAGTTGGTTGCAGTAAAGGGTTGATTCACCGAACGATGAGATCAGCCGGAGACTGATTTCCCGGCGATTGGCTGCATCGCCTGGTTACGTAAACGTCGAGGGAGAGGTGAAGATTTGTTTAGACGTGGTACGTATCATGCAGTCCTGCTTCCGCTATAAATGGACTTGGCCTTCCGCGGCCTGGTGTCTCGAAATTGAGACTATCGTTGCGACCTCTGGTCAGTGGGTAGGTTATCAGCACGCGATCAGTTGCGCGAGTCATGGCAACGTAAAATAAACGTCGCCTCTCTTCTATGTCAACTCCGTCTGCAGAACCAGGCAACCAAGCGGCTTCCAGTCCAGGCATCACAACGTTTTTCTTTGTTAATCCTTTTGAGCTATGGATAGTTAGGAAAAGGACAGAGCGCGGATCTTCTTCGGGTTGCTTTGAATCCGGTAATAACAAGTCGCAACACTCGGTGATAAGATCGTCTTTCTCTGGTTCGGCTATGCTGTCGATAAGCGTTGCCATGTGAGTAGTCACGAACTGAAGATCGAGCCCTAACTTAGCGACAAGATGAGGCGCGATGGTATCTGGATTTTTTCCAGCAAGATGTTCTATCAAGAGACAGATTTCTCGTGCTTGAGCAGCCGATTTACCTGTGAGACCACCGTCGGCTAAAAGTGATTCAAGGGCATCCACAACGGAAATGTCGCGTTGCACAACACGTTGAACAATAAGGTTCTTATGTCGAGGTTTGATTTTATCGTAGTAGTTAAGCAAGAGCCGTTGATGGAAACGCTGACTAGGTGTACAAACAAGGCGGAGGATACGTTCAAGCCAAATCCTGTTGAGATGAGGGTCGGTTTTCCTTTTAATACATGGAATGAGTGGTGAGAGCTTCTGAAAATACGAGTCGAGAACTCGCCAGCTTGGAAAAAGGCAGACTATGCCATCTTTGGAATGAGGGGGATTAGGAAGGTGTGCAATGCAATCTCGGAGAAACTCAGCCAAAAATACAAGTTCTGTTTTTGAGCTTTTGAAGTGGTGTGCGAGAATTTGCCCGTTGTCTTTGACTGGTATCATATTGCGCGGCGCTGCGTGCATAGCCTGCTGAAATGTATTTGCAGCGAGAACAATTAATTGTCGACAGCGGAAGCACCTGATTAAAGAGACTTGATCATGCGCTGGATTAGCGAATAGGGTACGAAGTCCATCCGGCGATCCACCACGGCCACGGTAAAGGCTCTGGTCGTCGTCTCCAACTATCACAATCGAAGTCGCTGACTGTGCGAGGAATGAGATTAAGGCTTGCTCAGCTCTGTTGAAGTCCTGATACTCATCTATATAGTAATGTTTTATTTCTGCAATCCAGTCTGGCAGTGGTCGTAGACTGGTTGCAAGTGCGTGAGAGAGAGGAATAGTTTGATCCCAATCGACGAGGCGAAAGGCTTTAAACAAATTCAATGAATGAGAAAGGATGGTCGGAATTGGGGCCGGAAGAGTTGCTGGATCTACGGTATCTCTCCATGCAGTCTTTATTGATTTAATGTGCAATCGTAATTGAGCTGGAGTGTGACATTCCGGGGTAACGACAAATGGGAGAAGATCACCTAAGACTGTGATAGAATCATCAGCGTCGGTGTCGGCAGTGTTGGCGAAATATAGTTCACCATCGTAGTGTATTCTGAATCCCTGATGTCGAAGCAGACGACATGCAAAGCTGTGAAGAGTAGAAATCCGCGGATGATTGGCATCATACGATTCTTGCCCAAACTTCTCGATGTAGTCTTGAACGAAAGCGTTGCTAATCTCCTTAATGAAAGTGAGATAACAAATACTGGTTTGCGGTACGCCTTGGGCTGTTAGAGCTTCGGTGCGCTGCAAGAGAGAAAGAGTCTTTCCAGTACCTGGTCCTGCGAGAGAAATGAGATAGCCAGCAGCATGATTCTCGAAGGCTCGCGTCCGTTCGTCAGCGTTATATATTAGATCGAGATTTGGCATATGAAGGTGCGCCCTAACGCTCCGGCTAACCTGGCGCGCCAATGACCTTACCGCGCAGCGCTGCCGCGCTACTCGCGCTCAGGTTGAGCCGCTTATTATGCAATTTTATTACATTTTAAGCAAAGAAACAAGTAATTTCTGAAGGATTATCTTCTGTTCCGGAATGTTCTGAAAATATAAATCGGCGATCTGAGCAGCACCATACGGGCAAAGCGTGGATCGAAACTCCCCGTCGTATTGACCGTCGAGAGAGGCCTACTTTTCTTTTGCCGGCAATGGGATCCGCTGTTTTGCCGGGTCCGTCTGCGGCCGGTAGAGAATGGCCGTATGGCCGATCATCCCGACCTGTGCGCTTCCGGTTTGGTCAACCAGTTCGCCCGTGAAGGTTTCCTTCTGATTTTTCTCCTTGAAATCGTTGAACTTGATCTTGATCAGTTCATGTCGGGAAAGCTCCTCATCGGCGGCACGAACGGTCCCATCCGTGATCCCCTCCTTTCCGATGAGGACGACAGGCTTCAGGTCGTGGGCAAGACCCCGCAGATACTTCTTTTCAAATCCCTTCAGAGGTTTCATGATCACTCTCCTGTGGCAATGCCTTCGCGAGGGGTTCGGCGGACCGCCTTTCCATCGGCGTGATTCGAGCGAGACGCATCCAGCTTTTTTTATCCCATGAGGGATCGATTGCCGTTTCCTCCCCGCCGGGCCGGAGGCCGCATTTGCGTGCAAAATAGCGGTGAAATGCGAGAGAAGGCGTCAGTTCCGGATGAAAAGTAGTCACCAGGACACCGGGTGATTCGGCGGCCGCGATGAAATCTCCCATCCGGAGGAGGACATCCACCCCCTCTCCCACGCTGAGGATCTTGGGGGCGCGGATAAAGGTGAGCGGGATGGGTGTTGGGGAAAGCTTCGGAATGGAGGCTTCGATGGCGAAGCTGTCCAACTGGCTCCCGAAGCCGTTTCGTTCGACCTCGATGTCGATCAGGCCGAGGTGGGGGCTCTCTCCCGAAAGCGATTTTGCCAGC
>JAHJDG010000197.1 GCA_018812265.1 bacterium
CGACCGGCGGCGGAGTGTCGCACCTGCACGGAGATTCGCTGAGTTTTACGAACAACGAAGGCGGAGGAGCGAGCGCGCTTCTCCTGAAGGGAGTGAACTCGATTTCGCCGGTGGAAGCGCGAGTGATAAACTGCACATTCGCCGGAAATGTTCGCTCCCTATCCGGCGAGGGTCCGGCGCTGCGGGGGAGCGCCGTCCAGCAGATTTCGGGAGCGGGGCCGGTCTTGCAGCGATGTCTATTCCACGACAACTCGAATGCGGGCGGCGCGGCGAGTGCGATTCTCTTGGAAAATTCCGCCGGCACGACGGTCGAGCTGCGCAACCTGACCGCGGTGTTGAATCAAGCCGACAGCGCGGCGATCCGGCTAAATGCGCCGGCGATTCTTCGCAACTCCATCGTGATCGAAAACGGCGGTGCGCGGCAGATCGGCGGAACGAATCCGGCCGTCGCCTACTGCCTGACCAGCGACACGCAGTATCACGGGGCGGGCGGCAGCTTCTATGCCGATCCGGCCTTCGAGGATTTCTGGGAGCGCGACTATCGGCTCTCGGCGGGCTCGTTTGCGATCAATCGTGGCGATCCCAATCAAGCCTACAATGATCCCGACGGAACGCGGGCCGACGTGGGGGCGTTCGTGGCGGAGTCGTTTTCCGCCGAAATCGAATCCCTTTTTGACGTGCCGCACGACAACGGACGGCAACTGATGCTCGAGTGGCTGCCGTCGGCGGGCGATGATGCGCGGCAGGGGATCGTCTCTTACCTGATCTACCGCAAGGTCAATCTGGCGATTCTGGAAAACTTCGAGCTGGTGGCTACCGTTCCCGCCGCGCGGCTTGAGGGTTACGGTCGGATCGTGCCGACGCTGGCCGATTCGAATGCTTCGGGGATTCGGTACTACTCCTTCTTCGTACGCGCGCAATCAGTCAATCCGCTGGCCTATTGGGATACGCCGCAGGACAGCGGCTACAGCGTGGACAATCTGACTCCGGCCACTCCGCAGCAATTGGCGGGAATGGAGATTGCGGTCGGCGCGCAGCTCACGTGGGAAGCCGTGCCGGATACCGACGTTGCCTACTATGCCGTCTATCGCGGGGCGGTTCCGTTCGATCCCGACACGGCAAGCGCGGTTTACGGAACGTCCGCCGAACCGGTCTTCGTGGACAGTATGGAGACCGGCAGCTTCTTCTACGCGGTACGGGCGGTGGACCGCAACGGGAACCGTTCGCAGCCGAGCGGCGTGGTAGCGGTGGAGGTGGGGATCGTGCATCCACCGCTGGCCCTTACCATCGCCGTGGAGGAATCCCAGCTTCGTCTTCGCTGGCAGAGTTCGCCGGGAGCGGTGCAGTACCGCATTTTCCGTTCGTTGCAGGCGGACGGGCCGATGGATTACGTGGACTCGACTTCCGACACGATGTACGTCATCACCGACATTCCAATCCGCGCGTTCTACTTCGTCACGGCGGAAAGATAACAAGCGAAATCCGAATCCATCTTCAACGGGAGGAATCGTGAAACGTTGGATCCTTGGTTTCTGTGTTCTGGCCATGGTGGTCTCAACTCCATCGGCACGGGGCTACACCCTTTCCGGTCAGGTTCTGGGCGGGCAGACCGGACTGACGCTTCTTAAGTACGTGTTTGCCGTCCCGGCGACGCTCGACACGTTCTATGTCACTATCGCCATACCGTTTTTGAATACCTATGCCTTTTTGAATCTGGACTCGGGTGGCTACGTACTGTTTGCCTATCAGGACCTCAATACCAACATCGTTCCCGATCTCGACGAACCACGCGGTTTCTACGGCGGGGATATCCCACAGGTGTTTCAACTGCTGGGGGACTCCAGCGGAGTGGATATCGAGCTTCATCCGCCCAATCAAGGAGGGTTTTCCGGTTCCATCAGCTACTCCGGCGCCAACACCGGGACCACGCTTATCCTTGCCCACTACACTCCCGACTTCTCGGATTTGCCGCATGGAGGCAGCCTCCTCTTCAACAACACGGGGAGCGGTGATTATACCGCACTGGTGGATAGTTTCACCACATATTACGCTTATGCGTTCATGGATGTCAACAACAACTTCGCCTGGGACCCGGGTGAACCACGGGGAGTGTACGGGGGTGAAGCCCCTCAACCCATCGTAGTACAGGAGACGAACTTCCCCGAAAACATTGACATCATGATGGAAGAAACGTCGGGGATTGCGCTACGGCCGTTTGCGCAAGCGAAGAGTTTCACTTTGGAGAAGGTTTACCCTAATCCTTTCAACAGCATAGCCACCGTGGCATTTACTCTTGCTTATCCATTAGCGATTGAGCTGTCAGTGTTCGATGTACTGGGACGGCAGGTTGCCACGCTGACTCGGGGAATGTATACTACTGGAGAACATCAAGTTCCTTTCGATGCGGAGGGGCTGGCCAGTGGAGTGTATCTGGTTCGGCTTTCCGGATCGGAAGGGCGTGTATCGAAGCCGGTTTTACTGGTTCGATAAAATGTGCAAGGTGGTACTTGATTATTTGACATTGTTTGACTATATTTGTCTATTGCCGTCCCATAGGAATTCCACTTGAGATGGCACTTTGACAGTGTTGGGTCCATCAGGGCCCTGGTCGCAGGCCCGTGTCACGGGGGAGGAGATTTCGAGTCCCTTTTGGCCTGGCGATGAGACAAGGTGACGAAGGTAGGGGCGCCATCCCCAGAGTCCAGAAAGGGCGGAATCATGGTAAACATTTATGTCGGCAATCTGTCGTACACGGTAACGGACGACGATCTGAAGGTGCTGTTTGAATCGCACGGCGCGGTGGACCGGGCCAGTGTCATCACCGATCGGATGACGGGCCGTTCCAAGGGTTTCGGCTTCGTCGAGATGTCGAACGATGCGGAAGCACAGGCGGCGATCACCAAGCTGAACGAGACCGAGCTACAAGGCCGGAACATTCTGGTCAACATAGCGCGGCCGCAAGGCGAGCGTCCCCGTCGGCCGGAACGTCGTCAGCGCTGGTAGGCGTCAGGATTGACGAGAAATGGACAGCCGTCCGGCGTTTGCCGGACGGCTGATCTTTTTCGGGGGACGAGAGCCTGTCCCCAATATATCGGAGGGGAAATCTCTCAACTATCGCGGCGGCGAATTCTCCCATTCGCCCCGTTCGAGAAGATAGAGAGCTCTGGGTGGGTGTGATAGCCACTGCGGTGACGGCTACAACTCAGAAGATGAACAGGAGGAGCCATGCGACAGCTTTTGGCGATTGTGCTCTTGCTGGTCTGTGCAGGAGTAAGTTTCAGCCAGCTCTCCGGGCCGCTGAGCGGGACGTTGGGGCCGGGATGGTACACGGTTATCGGTGACATCCAAGTGGATACCAGCGCGGCCTTAACGATTTTGGCTCCCACTACTCTGGATTTCCAGGACACGTTCTCCTTCAAGGTCTACGGCGTGCTTACGGCTGGGAGTCAGTCGGGAGGCAACGTCCTCTTCACGACCAGCAGAACGGCCCCGAATCGGTGGCGGGGTCTGCGATTTCTCGGACCGGCCAGTACGCCCAGCCAACTTACCTACTGCATCATTGAGAACGGCTGGGCTACGGGTCCCACGCTTGCAGATCAGTGCGGGGGCGGAGTCTATATCTACCAGTCCTCGCCCACATTTTTGTACTGCTCGATGCACAACAACTACGCAGATGCTTGTGGCGGCGGTGTGTATTCGGAGTACTCGCGTGCTGTCTTCGACACGTGCTCGATCACCTGGAACACGGCCTTCAGCTCGCATCCGGCAAACTTCTGGGGCGGGGGGGGCGTGCTGTGCGTCTACGGGGCGGAGCGATTCACGTTCTGCATCATTACCAACAACGTGACCATCATGGGGAACGGCGGCGGGGCGTGGATCGAACGCGACTCGGCTCTTTTCAACGATTGCGAAATCAGCTTCAACTCGGCGCTGTCATTGGATGGCGGGGGCGTGTATTGCTTCTGGTACGCCGTTCCCACGTTCACCAATTGCGGCATCAGCGCCGATACGGCCATGCGGGACGGAGGCGGCACTTGGTGCGATAACACCAGTTCTCCGACCTACAACTTCTGCACACTGAGCGACAACGTCGCAGGCGGGTCGGGCGGGGGAGCCTTCTGCCAGGACTCGCCGCCGCCGATGGGACCCGCATACAACAGCTGCATCGTCGCGTACTCGATGGGCGAAGGGATCTACTTCCTGAACAGTTCGGGGAGCGCCATTTCGTACGGCGATTTCTTTGGAAACAGCGCAGGTGACTTCGGGGGGGCGGTGCCGCCCGGTCTGAACATCATCTCCGGTGTGAACGCCAATGGCGATCCATGCGATGCGTTCACGAACATTTTCGGTGATCCATCGTTTGTGTACCGGCCCTACGACCTGCATCTTCAGACCGCGAGTCGGTGCATCGCCGCCGCCGATCCGCTTCTTCCGGTATTCACAGACTTCGAGAGCGATGTCCGGCCAAATCCGCCGGGTTCCAGTCCGGACATCGGGATGGATGAGAATCCCCTGGGGGTTCCCGGCGGAGCCCTGGGTCCCATCACCGACTTGGTGATCCGGCCTGACTTCCCGGGCACGGGGAACGTGATTCTGTACTGGTCGCCCGTCGCGGGAGCAACTTTTTATACCGTCTATGGGAAGACAACGCCGGGGGCCACGGGAACTCCGCTGGCCTCGGGAGTGACTGGCTCCGCCTGGATGGATAACAACACCTCCAGCCGTCCTTCACCCTATTTCTACTACGTCACGGTGGTCTCACCGTAAACAGATTGGGGGGCAATACGACGACTACCAAACTGAATGAGTTGGAGGAAAGCGCATTCAACCGATATCCCGAGAGCAACTGAAGGGCGCACCGATGTGCGCCCTTCTTGTTGAGTAGGAAGCGGCACCCCGAAGGGTGCCGCTTGTGTTTGCGGGATGTTCGTACCGTAAGACGGAAGGATGAATTGCTTCCGTTCCAGCCGGATTGCGCACGCTGTGGGCAGTAGTGCGGTTTGTGACTCTGTGCTTAACCCGGCTCGGCGAGAGGTCTAAAATTCCGGCAGGGCACAGTCCCGGCTCGGCGAGCCAGCCATCACTCGTGCGGCATTAGTTCTTCTGCATCTGCGGCCGATGCGAGTGGACTGCATCGCGGCGCGGCGGGAGGAAGTTCACCGAAGAGCCGGTGATCTGGAAGCGGGTGACTTCCATCATGTACTCATCGGCGGGAATCGTTCCGCCGAAGGTGCGGGTGACTCCACCGACCACCGTGCGCACGTTGAACGGCAGCGATTGGACTTCCTCGATGCCGCAGATAGACCACCAGTCCACGGCCACAATGTATTCCCCCGCGGGCGGAGTGGCGGTCCAGTAGATGTTCTCCGGCCGGCCGTTTTCGTAGTTTGAGCACTTGTTGTCGCGATCCAGCTCTCCGCCCGAAACGGTCGTGATGTTGGACCAGCCGCACCATTCGCTGTCGGGGTCCATCACCCACAGATCGAGATCCACGCCGGGAAGCGGATAGTACCACGTGAGCGTCACCTGAATATCGCCGGTGCCGACGGAAGTCGTCGGAAGCGGGATGCAGGCGCAGCGGCCGGTGTCGGGGCTGGTGAAGCTGCCGTTGCTGATGTTCGTGCAACGCGGATTGGTGTAGTGCCAGGGCTGATGCACCACGACGTTTTCCATGAAGATGTGCTCGTAGCGTCCCGGATTGGTCTCGCTCTCCCGTTGCAGGCAGAGCTTGAACGTTCCCTGGGGGAGGTACCAGTTGCCGGTACTCGCCCAGCCGATGGTGCCGATGGGGGCGAACAGCGGGCCGCTGCCGCTTTCCGGCATCCAGTCGCCCTGTTCGGGATAGAGCAGCGTATATTCTTCCACACACACCATCAGCCACGAGCTATGGCTCATGTTCGCCACGTTGATGCAGCCCGAGCAGCGCGCATCGCGGGCGCGGCTGGTGATGAACCACGGGGAGAGTTGGAAAGTCTGCGCGCTGATCTTGCGGGTAGCCGGATCATACGAAGAACTGAAGAACTCGGCCTGCCCGGTGGTGGGGTTCTTCCGCCACAGAGCGACTTCTTCGGGATTCTGTCCTTCGGGGACCGGGACGGTAATCTCGACGGGACGGGCAAAGGTGAAGCCCTCGGGACCGAACTGATAGATGTCCGAGATCACCGGCTCGCCGGTCGGCGGCGTCACCAAAATATTGTTGTTTCGCTCGACGGAAAACACCATCGTGCCGACATTGCCGTTTTCGAGTGGCGGCACTGCGCCCACCGGAACGGAAATGCGCGCTCCGAGCGGAGTTTCAATGGTGCCGGAGTTGTCGGAGCGCACGGCGCCGCTGGCGTTGTCGGGGGCGGCCGCTTGGACGACGGCGAAATTGGCGTCGCTAACGTCAAATACGTTGGCGTCCGTAGCATCCGCGACCCTTATCCGGCAGCTACTCGCAGGCGTTTGGAACACCGTCCAATCGTAGCTGTTGGCATTGGTCATGTTCGTAGCTGCGTTCGTCCAGTTGTTGCCTCCATCCGTTGACCAGTCAATCGTGACCGTGGAGACATTGCTACTGTTCCAGGTAACTTGATGGATGCTTCCGGTTTGCCAGGATTCCCCGCCATTGGGGGAGGTGATGGTGATGGAACGTTGGGGAACCGGTTCGTCATCATCGCTGGGACAGCCCAAGAAGATCAGGGCGGGGATGATGAGCAGAATCCAAAGCCATTTTTTCGACATGGGAACCTCAGATATTGGATTGTGTGAGTCGGATTAGCGGAAAGAGTCAGCAGGTAGAGGTTGCTCTTGTGGCAACCGTCACAATTTAGTGAAGAGCGCCGTCTTAGTCAACTATCAGTCCGAACCCGGCGGAATGGAAACGGGGCGCGGAAGATCCGCGCCCCATTTCCTCGGTTCCTATCCAAAGGAAGCTCGCGGTTATCGTTCCGGACCTCCTCCGGAGCAATCCACCACCACTGAGTACTTCCGGTATTCTCCGGCAATTACAGCCGGTGGATACCAGAACATCTGAGACCCGGCAGTACCGGTAACAATGTCTTCAAACACCCAGGTTCCTCCGGGCGGCGGGCCGACTTCATGGGGATCTGCGGTGCCGTAGATCTTGTAGGCGGCCGTTTCGGGAGCCCACCAAGCCAGTCTCATGCCCACTCCGGTTTCCGGATTGGGAGCTTGAATCACCATATTGGTCACCGGCCAGCACGGTCCTTCACCGATGGTCACGCAGTAGCACACCGGTTCCTTGTAGGGATTGGAGTACTCGAAGATGAGGTGCCAGTTCACTCCGTCAAACCAGAACCGGTAGCAGTAGTCATGCGGGCCGCCCGGACGGCACTCGGGATGGTATAGGCAGTCGTCGAACGGTGGGCCGAAGCAGCCCGGAGTGATGGTCACGGTCGGGGGGAAGGGCATGGGTGGTGTGTTCAAAAGGATGTCGTAGATCTTGTGACAGACCACAAAGCACTCGGCATCGTTGTCATTCATCGAAGGCGGTACGTGGTCGCCCACGCAGGGGGTGATCGGATCCCACCGCTGGAGGGTGCCGGGCGGGGTGACGATGACCGTCTCCTCGTAATGCAACCGCCCGAAAATCGGATCGAGGAACTGCGCCACTACTGCCAGTTGGAATGTCTGTCCTGCGGCAAGTGTCCCTGGGCCGACCGGAAACTCCCAGGTGGTGTAATCCGGTCCCACACCCATGAACGGGACGTTGATGGAGACACCCGGCTCGGCGGTCACGATAAGGTCACCGTCAGCCGGCGGCCCACCCATCGAGGTCCACAGCGTGACGTCGAACATCTGATTCGCTTCGTCCAGCGACGCGAGCAGATAGGCTTCGTAGGGAACCGGTGTGATCGAACTGATTTCCACACAGTAGCAGACCGGTTCAATCTGCTCGTTCGAGTACTCGAATTCGAGAATCCAACTGCCTCCAACCTTGAAGACCCGGTAGCGGTAGTCGAATAGTCCCCCGGGTACGCAGGTCGGATCCATGCAGTTGGTGATCAGCGGATCGCAGCCCGGAGTCACGGTCACGAGGGGGATTCCCGGTCCGGGGAAATCGAGCAGAACGTAGTAAACGTCGTGGCAGACGATGAAACACTCGGGCTGTCCGAAGTACAGTACAGATGGCACATTGTCGCCGGTGCACTCGCCGCCGACGTCAAACGGTATCAATCCTCCGGAAAGGTCCATCTCGACCAATTCGGTCTCGACCTCGTCGGGCTGGTCCGGATCATCATAGTCAATTTCCACGAAGATCTGGCAGCGGCGGTTGGGATTGTACGGTTCGGGCGCGGTCGGCTTGCCATACACCACCCAGTCCGCGCCCACGCCCGCAAACGTCCACGTCGTCTCTTCAAAGTAGAGTTCGGGCGGATCGGCCCAGACGGTGATCGTACCGCTTAGATCACACGGATCAACACCACCGGGATCGCGCGCCAGCAGGCTCACCTTGAGAAGCTGATTCTCGGCATCGAGAGCGACAAGTGTGTGCGTCTCGCACGGCTCGTGCTCGGCCGCGACCGTTACACAGTAGCAGACCGGCTCGATTTGCTCGTTGGAGTACTCGAACTCGAGCTCCCAGTGATCGCCGGCCCACCACACGGTGTAGCGATAGTCAAACGGGCCGCCCGGCCTACACGCGGGATCGGGCAGGCAGGGGTCGTGCGGGGGGCCGTAGCAGCCCGGTATCACACTCACTATCGGTGGACTGGCCGGATCGGTGGCGTCGGAAATCGGAATGTGATAGATGCGGTGACACACCTTGAAACACTCGGAGGTTCCCGTCAACATCTCCAGCGGAACGACGTCTCCGGTGCACTCGCCGCCGACATCCAGAATATTCAAATAGCCGTTGCTGTTCACGATCACGTCTTCGGTCAGCCACCGGTCGGGATAGGCCGGATCGGTGTAGTTGATGTAGGCGACAAGCTGGAAGGTTTCCCCGGGGCTAAAACTGCCGGGATCCACGTTGGGCGACACCGTATGCCATTCCGTGAACACGTCGAAGAACGAGTCAATATACGGGCCGATGGTGGCTCCCGGGGGAATGGAAAAGATGGTAATGAAGCCGTCGGCGGGACACTCCCATCCCTCATTGCTGTGCGTGCGCACGGAAACCTCAAACTGCATGTGTCCTTCGTCCAGCGCGGCGAGTTGGAAGGTCTCGCAGTCGTAGGGGACGTTGCCCTCGTAAGTCACGCAGTAGCAGACCGGCTCGACGTAGGGATTGGAGTACTCGAAGCGGAGAATCCAATCCACGCCGTTGTGATAGACGTCATAGACGAAGTCCTGCGGGCCGCCGGGGACGCAGGGAGTCAACACACAATTGTCCATCGGTTGTCCCTGACAACCGGGGGTGACCGAGATAATTGGACGTCCGCCGCCTTCATTGTAGAGGAGTACGGTTTCGTAGATGCGATGACAAACCTGAAAACACTGCGACTCAAGGGGTACCATGCTGGGAGGTACCCAGTCTCCCATGCAAGGTGGTTCGGGATTCCACGGCGCGAGTGTGCCCATCGGAGTAACGATCACAGGCTCTTTGTAGGCAACTTGTCCTTCAAAGGGATCGCTGCCCGGCCCGAAGATATCGCACTCGATGATGATCTGGAAATTTTCTCCGGGGTTGGTCGTTAGACTGGGATGGACCGGGAATTCCCAGGTGTGGGGCAGGCAGAATACGTCGAAAAACGATTCCACCCACCAGTCAGGATCAATCTTACCCGGCGGATTAGTCGTCACCGTGAATTCTCCGTGCCACGGCCACGTGCAGTCGCTCGACCACAGGCTCACGTCCAGCGTCTGATGAGCTTCGTTCATCGCACAGAGTAAATACGGCTCCTGCGGCAGCGGCGTGTATCCGTCCAGAGTCACGCAGTAACAGGCCGGCACGTGTTGTGGATTCGAGTGCTCGAATTCGAGGAACCACGTTCCGCCGATGCGAAGAACGTCATAGCGGTATTCGCCCGGCAGACCCGGATCGCATAGTGGATTGGAGCAGGGCGTGGACATCGGCCCGCAACCTTCTTGCACGATCACGCTGGGTATGCCCGGCCCCGGGAAGATGAGCGGGATGTAGTAGATGTCGTGGCAGACGATCATGCATTCAGGAACACCCAGCACGAGTTGTTCGGGAACATAGGCTGACGGATCGCAGCTGATCTCCGGTCTTAGCGTCCGCGCGCCTTTCTGGGTCGAGTAAATCACGTATTCGACGGCCCACTGATCCGTGTACTCCGGACACATCGGCTCGGGCCCATAGCTGAAGTAGGCTGCCAACATACACGTGTCGCCCACATCAAACGCCCCGGCCGCCACGGGAATGTGCCATGTGTAGGGTTCAGAACTGGCTTCGAGACTCTGAACGGGAATGCTGATGTACGCGCCGGGGGGATAGGAGAAGACCTCCATGGTGCCGCACGCCACGTGGAGCGGGTTGGTCGTCCAGACCGTCAGGTCGAGCGTTTGCATCTCGGCATTCATTACCGCCAAATGCTTCACATTGTATCCCTGCGGCTGATTGCCGGTGTAGCTCACACAATAGCAGCGCGGCTCGGCGGCCGGATTGGAGTATTCAAACTCCAGGACCCAGCGGGTGCCCGATGCATAAACCTTGTAGACATAGTCCGTCGGAGCTCCCGGGACGCAGGGTTCCATCGCGCAATTGATCCCCGTGCAGCCGGGAGTAACACTGATGTTGGGCCGGCCCAGTACTAGACGCGATCCCAGATCCACATAGTAGATGCGGTGGCAAACCTTGAAGCAAGCCGAGGTCATTGGGCCCATGGAGGGAGGCACTTCGTCTCCCATACAGGGGGTGGGTCGCACAATCACCAGCCGGCTCAGTCCCGGGTCCCACATCACCTGCTCGGCATAGACCAGATCGGTGTAGGCGGGATCCTCGAAATCCACCATCGCGTGAATCAGGAACGGCATCATTGGCGGCGGCGGCGCCATCACAACGACTTCCGGTTTCACGCGGTACACTTCCGTGAATACGTCGAAGAAGCTATCCACATAGGGGCCGAACTCGATTCCCGGAAACTCGCTCATCAAGGTGATGTGCCCGCTGGCCGGACAATGTCCGTCATTCGTCCACGTCGATACGGCAAACCGTTGCGGAGTTGCATTCTCATCCAGGCATCCTAGCAAATTACCGCTGCACTGGGCCCAGATCGGTGAAACCCAAAACAGCGGTACTACGACGAGGACCCACAAAATTGCTTTTTCTGAAGCCCTCATTGTCTTCTCCTCTCTTCGCGACATCTGCCACTTCCGTTGGGTTTTTCGTGATGAACACAGCGGATCAAGCAGAGCGGCTTGTTCGTGATATGATTCACTTTTGCTTTCCTACTCATAGCTCTCAGAAGAAATATAAGACCATCGGCAAGGTGTGCAATAGCATGGAAGAGAATTGGTTAAAATCTAAGAGATCGTCATCGTGGACGTGCGAATCCATAATTACATCTGAACCGTCATATTTACAGTGGCCTATCCGCTCCGTATCTTGCTTCCGCATGATTTCCGCAACAGCGTTCCTTTAGTGGACTTCAGGGTAAGCAAATATGCCTCTCCGGATTCCCTGTCTATTTGACCGCATTTGACCCTGCCGGCCGATATGACTATGAGGGGATTGCAATGATTTTGTATATTATGAATCAGGTCATTTGGAGTGTGAAATCGTGACGGACATTCTTCTCAAAAACATCCGAGCCCTCTTTCTGAGCGAGACCCGCGAGCTTGGCGACACCGATCTGCGCATTTCGGACGGACGGATTGCGGCAATCGGATCGGATTTGGTCGCGCCCCATGGCGCACGGATTCTCGATTGTTCGGGGAAAGTGGCGTTGCCGGGCTTGGTCAACGCTCATCATCATTTCTTTCAGTCATTGACGCGTTGCCTGCCCGCCGCGCAGGAGTCGGGGCTGTTCGACTGGTTGACCTACCACTATGGCGTGTGGCGGCAGGTGCGGGCCGAATCGGTGTACGCGGCGGCGAGACTTGCCATCAGCGAGCTTGCGCTGTCGGGCTGCACGGCCACCGCCGACCATCACTACCTTTTTCCGCCCGGCGTGACGGAAGACCTGATCGGAATCGAGATCGAGGCCGCCCGTGAGATCGGGATTCGTTTCTGCGCCACTCGCGGTTCGATGACGCTCGGCAATGCACACGGCGGACTTCCCCCCGACGATCTTGTGGAATCCGACGATCGCGTGCTCAAAGCCTGCGAAGAGACCGTTGCCCGCTATCACGATCCCGCGCCGTTCTCGATGTGCCGCATCCACATCGCGCCGTGCAGCCCATTCAACGTCACGACGGAACTTTTGCGCGACAGCGCCGATCTGGCTCGCAGCCTCGGGGTGAGATTGCACACGCATCTGGCCGAGACGGAAGACGAAGACAAGTTCTGTCTGGAGAAATTCGGCAAGCGGCCGCTCGATTACATGGAAGAACTGGGCTGGCTGGGCGCGGACGTGTGGTTTGCGCACGGAATCTATTTCACGGACGGCGAGCTGGATCGTCTGGCGCGCGCGGGCGTCGGGATCTCGCATTGTCCCTCCAGCAACCTGCGGCTGGGATCGGGTTTTTGTCGGGTGCCGGAGATGCTGCGGCGGGGCGTTCCGGTGGGACTTGCGGTGGACGGCAGCGCCTCCAACGACAGCGGAGACCTGCTGGCCGAACTGCGGCAGGCGATGCTGCTGGCTCGCGGGCGGTGGGGAAGCGCGGCGCTCACCGCCCGGCAGACGATCTCGCTGGCGACGGCGGGATCGGCGCGGCTGCTCGGATTCGCGGAGAGCGGCACGCTGGAAGTCGGCAAGGCCGCCGATATCGCGCTGTTCGATCTGGACGAGCTGGCCTATGCGGGGGCGGCCGATCCGATTGCAGCATTACTCTTTTGCGGCGGAAGCCATCGCGCGTGGCTGGTAATCACGAACGGAGAAGTCATTGTCGAAGACGGCCGGCTCGCTGGTGCCGATGAAGAAGAAATTCGCTATCAGGCCGTTTACGAAGCGAAGAAGCTGTGGGATCGAGCCGGACTTTGAGGGGAGAGCGAACCACTCCATGAACTTTTACCCGACTTCGGGATTCTATTAATAAAGGAGAGTCCCCATGAAGCACCCATATTCGATATCCCTTCTCACCGGGCTTCTGGCACTGGTGATTCTTTTGCCCGTGAGCGACAGCGCCGCCGATGACATCGTCCGGCCCGAAGAGATCCAGAGCAAGCGGCTGGTCGTCTACGACGACGCAACCTATGTGAAGCTGGCCCGGCAGTGGAAGGAGTACAACGGCAAGTTTCCCTCGGAGTACGCCTATGCCAACTGGATGTACGCCGCCCGCTACGCGAGCGACGAAAACTACTCCAAGCTGCTGGCCAAAGGAGTGAAGAAGTACCCCGCCAATCCCACGCTTCTCTACCTGAAGGCGCTCGAACACCACGGGATGACTCAGAATGCAGAAGGCCGGGCTTATCTCGAGCGAGCCATTGCCCTCGATTCGAAGTTCGTGGATCCGTGGTTTGTGCTGGTCACGCACTATATGGACGCGCGCGATGACGGGCAGCTCGACGTGGCTCTGCGTCACCTGCTGGAAAGCGGTTACATCAGCGATGACGTGATGGATTACAACTACAATCTGCTGGCTTGCATGGACGCAAATGGCATTCTGATCACCAACGGCGACAACGACACGTATCCGGGTTGGATTCTGACGCGGATCGTGAAGTATCGCCCCGATCTTGCGATCGTCAATCGCAGCCTGCTCAACACCACGTGGTATCCGGTCTGTCTGATCGAAAAAGGACTTCCGCGCTTCATCGCTTCGAATGAAGTGGAATCATTCCGCAGTTCGATTCTGAAAGAGATGAAGGACAAAAAAACTTTGATGGGGCCGGGCGGGCCGTTCGGAGACACGCTGATGGTGAGGCTGGTGGAAGCCGCCGCCCGCGCGGGAAGACCGGTCTATCTCTCGCACACTCTGTATGAATCCCCGACCGTGAAGCGGCTCAAAGAGAGCGGCCGCAACCTCGGGCTGCTCACGCTGGTCACGCCGACCACGGAACTCTACGGCTCGCAACTTCGTAACCTGTTTGCGCGCTGGCTGTCGGACTTTCGCACGGGCGGACTCGACAGTTGGCGGCTGCGGGCGGCGCCGGAAACCGATGCGGGCCGAATGATTCTGCAAAACTATGCGGGCGGCCTGGCTATGCTGCTCGATTCTCTGCGCGCCTACGCTCCCGAACTGCGCGGACCGCTCTTCGAGTGGTATCGTGCGCACGCGGCGGCTATGCTGCGAACGGAGATGCGCGATCAGATTGACCAAGCGTGGTGCGCGGAGAACGACGTGAAGGAAATCCAGATGTGGTGTCAGGAACAGGGCCGCACGAAGTGACTTCCGACTGGGAGCTCTGGGATCGAGCGCGACGGGGCAGCGTAACCGCCTGGCGGGAGTTGGTACAACACCATCACTCGCGACTTGTGAGTCTCGGCTTGCTGATTACCGGTTCCGCTGCCGCCGCGCAGGACGTCGCTCAGGAATCATTTGTCCGCCTCTTGCAGCTTGATCCGAAACACCGGCAGGGAAGCGTGGGCGGTCTGCTGAGCACTATTGCCTATCGTTTGGCCCTTAAAGAGCGACGGCGCGCGACCCGGCATACGGATCTGTCCGGACACGATCCGCCGCTCGCCGATCCTTCGGTTCTCGATCTTCTCCTACGAAGCGAGCGGGATCGTCACATCGCTGCGGCGATCCGGAGTCTGGACGGCGATCACCGCGATACACTGGTGCTGCGCTTCTACGGCGGTCACAGCTATCAGGAGATCGCGGAGCTGATGGGAGTGCCGCTGGGGACGGTGAAATCACGAATGTTTTATGCGGTGAAACAGTGCCGCGAGGTGCTGCGGGAGAAGGGAATCCTCGAATGAATCATCTAAGCGAAGACAAGCTTCTTGAGTATGTTCTGGAACTGCTCGACGGCAATGACGAGCGTGACGTGCGGCTGCATTTGGAGAAGTGCGAGGAATGCCGACATCGCTACGAAAAAGTTCAGCGGGAAGTGAGCATGTTCGGCGGTGTCGAAGCTACGGGCACGATTCCGGCTTTTCCGCTTCGTCGCGCACGCTCGCCGGTGTTGCACGTTGCGCTCCGGGCGGCGGCACTTTTACTGATCGGATTTCTGGCGGGCTATGGGACGTCGAACTGGACGTGTCCGACTCCCGTTAACGTGATTCCCGCCTACACCGAGCTTTCGCCACCGGCTGACTCGCTTGCGCGTTTTGCAGTTACAGATGCAACGGGCGTGTCGTTCAACTGATTGGCTGCGAACAAACGCTGAATCCAATTTCGTTCCCCCCGAATCGAAGATTTGGGGGGAAATTAGTTTCTCCACAAAATTGGCAATCGTTGCGGAAGAAACATGTGGGCGGCCACACCGGGCCGCCCCTACAATTTTCGAGGATTTGATCCGCGCGTTTACAGCGGCCAGGCGTAAGGTGAAGCGGTGCGGGTGATCTGCGAGCGCTCGGGATTAATATCCTCGGCGGGAACGTCATCGCAGAGACCGCGGATCGCCGGTTGATCGTCGAGGAAAAGATCGTCCACGGGTTTTCCGAAATCTTCGAGCCAGTAGGCTTCGGGATTGCGGTGGAAAACCAGAAAACGGCCCTTGTATTCGGGCTGGGGAGAACTGTGATACTTGAGGTAGGTGAACTTTGATGAAATGCCGACGATCTCGATCTTGCCGGTGGCGTGCGACATGACAAAGCGGGCGCGCTTGGCCAGACCCGAGCATTTGGTGCGGGCGCGCTCGAAGATCAGATACGCTTCCTCGATAGGCACGGTGTAGGCCTTGTTGCCGTAGGTGGGACGACACTGGAAGACGTAGTAGGGCGGCACACCGATAAACGAGAGTTTCCTGAACAATTCCGCCAGCACTTCGGGATCGTCGTTGACGCCGCGGATGATGGGAGTCTGATTGACGGCCCGGCAACCGGCTTCGAGGAGCTTGCTCGTGGCTGCCACCGCTTCCTCCGTCAGTTCGCGCGGATGATCGAAGTGCGAGACGATGTAGATCCGCTTTTCCGGTGTGCTGTAGCGGCCGAGCAACTCCACGAGCGGCGGATCGTTCAACACGCGATGGGGATTGAAGGCGGTGACTTTGGTGCCGATGCGGATGATCTGGACGTGTTCGATGGTGCGAAGCTCGGCGACGATCTGCTTGAGTTTGGACGTGGAAAGGAGTAGCGGATCGCCGCCGGTGAGCAGAACGTTGGTGATCTCGTTGTGCTCACGGATGTAGGCATAGGCCTTGGTCAGGTCGTAAGGGACTTCAGCGTTCTCGTTGGTGAAGATTCGTTTGCGGAAACAGAACCGGCAATAGGCGGCGCAAACGCGGCTGGCAAGGATCAGTGCGGTCGGGCCGTATTTGTGTTCGAGACCGGGAGCCACGGTGTAATCCGCTTCGCGGCTGGGATCGGCCTCACCCCACGGCTCCAGTTCATCGGCGGAGGGAATCACCAGACGGCGCAGCGGATCGCCCGGATCATCCCAGCCAATCAAGCTGAGGAAGTATTCGTTGCAGCGAAAGGCGAACCGCTTGGTGACCGGATCAAGCTCTGTGCGTTCGGCGGCGGAAACCTGCTGGACTTGCTCGAGATGAGTGATGTACTTCGTGTTCACGGGAGCCTCCTCTCGTCGTTGGATTCGATCTCCCCGGAAATTCAGTCGGAGAGAATGGCGGGAAGCGGCTGGCTTCAAAGACAATGTATCCGGCCCTCCGTCGGCACTGATACGTCTCGTGCGAAGGAGGAACCGGTCCTGTGAGCAAGATAAGGCAGGAGTGTCCGCGAGTCAAGCGAAATCGGCAGGCACACTCCGTCTCTTCCTCTATGTTATTGTAGTAAAAGAGAATGTCGTCGCGGGTTCCCCACTCCTCCCGGAAACCGACCTGTCCACGATGCCCCGTTTTACACAGTGGAGCACGATTCTCCTTGACTTTGTGACAGAAATTGCTAATATAATCTTTACTACTCGATAAATAAGTAAGATATTGAGATTGGCGGACGGACGAGCTGTATCGTCGTTTATTCTGTCCCCGCAGAGAGCTGATTCAGAAGACTTTCAATCCATATAGACGGGAAAGGACAGGGACATGATCCGTGCAATGGGGATAGTGCTTTGTTTTGTCGCAATGGTCTGCCTACATGCCGGGAACACTCTGGCCGCCGACGAGACGGTCAAGGGCAAGTGCATGACCTGCCATAAGGAGGTCTCGCCGGGACTCTACCATCAGTGGTTCAGCTCGCAGCACGCCAAGCACGACGTGACGTGCTACGACTGCCACCATGCCGACCGCAATGAACCGGATGCGTATCTGCACGAAGGGGCGTACATCGCGACGCTGGTGACTCCCAAGGACTGCGGCGAATGCCACACGAACGAGATGAACGAGTTCGTTCCCTCGCACCACGCCAAGGCCGGGCAGATTCTCGAATCGGCGGACGCCTATCTTGCGCACGTGGTGGGCGGCGATCCGGCGGCGGTGGCGGGCTGCGAGAGTTGCCACGGAGCCAAGATCAAGATTGATCCGAAGTCGTCCAACAAGCTGATGAAAGGAAACTGGCCGAACTCAGGAATCGGACGGATCAATCCCGACGGCACGCTGGGCGCGTGCAATGCCTGTCATTTGCGGCATGAGTTTTCGCGCTCGCAGGCGCGGCAGCCGGAAACCTGCGGGAAGTGCCACCTCGGGCCCGATCATCCGCAGAAGGAGATCTACGAGGAATCGAAACACGGGATCGTGTACTTCACGAACGTTGACGAGATGAATCTGGACGCGGATCGCTGGGTGGTGGGACAGGACTACTACGCGGCTCCGACCTGCGCGACCTGTCATCTCTCGGCCACGCGCAAGCAGCCGGTGACGCACGACGCGGGCGAGCGGATTTCGTGGACGCTGCGGCCGCCGATCTCCACGCTGCAGAACAACTGGGAACAGAAACGCAAGAACATGCAGGACGTATGCAGCGCGTGCCACGGGCCGGTGTGGGTGAAGGGACACTACGCGCAGATGGACGGCGTGGTGCATCTCTACAATGAGAAGTTCGCCAAACCGGCTGGAGCGCTAATGGGCATTCTGAAGAAGAACAAGTCGCTTAAGAATCCGGCCGAGTTCAGCAATCAGGTGGAGTGGGTATACTGGGAGCTGTGGCATCACGAGGGCCGGCGGGCGCGGCACGGCGCTTCGATGATGGGGCCGGACTACACGTGGTGGCATGGAATCTACGACGTGGGCCAGCACTTCTACTTCAAGTTCATTCCGGCGGTTCAGGAGACGGGCGATGCGGAAGCCATCGCCTATCTGGACAAGCTCATTGCGGAAGATCCGTTCCACAAATGGATGAAGCAGCCGACCGACGAGATCAAGAAGCAGATCCGGTCGGGTGAGCTGCAGAAGCTCTACGAGACGTTCTACCAACCGGAACTGGGCGGCAAATGAGGCGAATGTACCTCGCATTTCTCCGAGGTGCGTCGGCCAACGGATTCAGCCGGCTGGGCGTGATTCTGGTCACGTCGGCGGTGCTGTGCTTCATCGGACTGGAACTGCTGCGGGTGCTGGGGATCGTAACCAACGCGTATATCGGTCTCATCACCTATCTGGCGTTTCCGCTGCTGTTCATCGTCGGGCTGATTCTGATTCCTTTCGGCTGGTGGCGATGGTCGCGGAGGACCGGGCGGCCGATCCGCGAGCTGCTCAGCCGCCGATTCACCGAGCAGGACCTGGCGGTGAAAGAAGCGGGATCGAGGTTGATTCGCACGGTGATTGCGCTGACGCTTCTGAATCTGATCGTCCTGAGCGTCGTCAGCCTTCGCACGGTGCAGTTCATGGACAAGGCCCACTTCTGCGGAACGGCTTGCCATCAGGTGATGAATCCCGAGTGGACAACGTATCAGCAATCGCCCCATGCGCGCGTGCAGTGTGTGGAGTGTCACGTGGGCGAAGGCACGGAAGCGTTCGTGGACGCCAAGCTCAACGGTTTGTGGCAAATCATCTCCGCCACGTTCAAACTCTATGACAAGCCGATACCGACTCCGGTTCACAACCTGCGGCCGGCGCGCGAGACGTGCGAGAAATGTCACTGGCCGGAGATGTTTCTCGGCAATCGGACGGTGAACATCGCCCACTACGACACGGATGAGGCGTCCACGCCGAGCTACACGACGCTGGTTCTGAAGGTGGGGACGGGCCGGACGGGACTGGAAAACGGCAGCCACTGGCACGTGGCCGAGGAAAACGAAGTGCGCTACGCCGCCGTGGATGACCAGCGGATGGAGATGTTGTGGGTGGACGCGCGGCAGCCGGACGGCAACTTCAAACGTTTTCGCAACGCGAATCTGCAACCGCCCGATGAAAAAACGAAGCCGGACGTGCGCGCGATGGACTGCGTGGACTGCCACAACCGCGCTACGCACATCTACGAAGAACCGGAGCGGGCGGTGGATCAGCGGATTCAGCGGGAACTCATTGATCGCAGTCTGCCGTATGCCAAGAAGATTGCGCTGGGCGCGCTGATGGGCAGCTATTCCGACACGGCTTCGGCAGTGAGGGGAATCGAAGCGCACATTCGCGGATTCTACCGCGAGCATTATCCGAATCTACTGGGTCCGCGCGGCATGGCGATAGACGGGATGGTCGAAACGGTCACGGGAATCTACCGGCGGAACCTTCATCCGTACATGGGCATTCGCTGGGGAAGCTATCCCAATCATCTCGGACACGCGGGCGAGGGCGGATGTTTCCGCTGCCACAATCCCCGGATGGTGGATGACGAGGGCAAGTCTATCTCGATGGATTGCACGCTCTGTCATTCGATCCTTGCCTATGACGAACCCGCGCCCTATGCGTATCTGTTCCTGCCCGACGACACGACGGCGGGAGTGAAACGGTACATGGCGAAATACCTGTGGGAGGAGTTCTCGAAAGCGGCGACACAGTAGATTTCAGCTACCCAAACCCTGAATAAAACGCGGCACCTCGAATAAGGTGCCGCTTATTGCAGGAATCTGGGAAGTGCGTCACGTATCGCCGTAAGGATTCCGCCTGGTCAGGGGCAGCGTGCGGACGTAGGCGTCCATGGCGGTAGCGGCCTTGCGACCGGCGCCCATCGCCAGAATCACCGTCGCGGCTCCGCTGACGATATCACCACCGGCATACACGCCGCGCCGCGAGGTGGCTCCCGTTTCTTCATCCGCTACAATGGTTCCCCACTTGGAAGATTCGATTCCGGGAGTATTGCGGGGAATAATCGGATTGGGACTGTTGCCGATTGCAACGATGACGGTATCACAGTCAATGATGAACTCGCTGCCCTCGATGGGGACGGGACGGCGGCGGCCGGAGTCGTCGGGTTCGCCGAGGCCCATGCGAATGCACTTGATAGCCTTCACCTGACCTTTGTCGTCGCCGATCACTTCGAGCGGAGCGACCAGCAGATCGAACTTGATTCCTTCCTCGACGGCGTGGTGGATTTCCTCGCGGCGGGCGGGAATCTCCTCCATCGAACGGCGATAGACAAGCGTGACGGGATTGCCGGACACGCGCAAGGACACGCGGGCGGCGTCCATGGCGGTGTTGCCGCCGCCGACCACGACGGTATGCTTGGCGAAGCGAATGGGCGTGTCATACCCTTCGCGCGAAGCTCCCATAAGATTGACGCGAGTCAAGAACTCGTTGGCGCTGTACACGCCGACGAGGTTCTCGCCGGGAACCTTCATCATCTTGGGCAGACCCGCTCCGGTTCCGATGAACACGGCGTGGTAGCCCTGCTCGAAGAGCTCGTCCACGGTGATGGTCACGCCGATAATCACGTCGTACACGAACTTCACGCCGAGTTGCCTGATGTAGTCAATTTCCTTGGCGACGACGGAGCGGGGCAAGCGGAATTCGGGAATGCCGTAGACGAGAACTCCGGACGGACGGTGCAGCGCTTCGTAGATGGTGACTTCGTGTCCCAGCTTGGCCATGTCTCCCGCTACGGTAAGTCCGGCGGGGCCGGAACCGACGACCGCAATCCGATAGCCGGTGGGCGGGGGAATCGCGGGAATCTCGATGGCATCGTTGGCCAATTCCCAATCCGCGATAAAACGTTCCAGATTTCCAATGGCAACGGGTTCGTACTTGATGCCTTCGACGCACAACACCTCACACTGGTCGGCCTGCGGACAGACGCGGCCGCAGATGGCGGGCAGCGAGTTGGTGCTGCGCACGGTGCGGGCCGCGCCGAGGAAATCGCCGTCGCGAATCTGGGCGATGAACTTGGGAATATCAATGTTGACGGGACAGCCGTCCACGCACTTGGGTTTCTTGCAGATGATGCAACGTTCGGCTTCGGCGACGGCCTGCTGTTCGGTGTAGCCGAAGGGGACTTCGTCGAAATTGTGGATGCGTGCCTCGGGCGCTTGCTCCGGCATTTTCTCGCGGGGCTTGCGCTCGCGCTTGGCTTTCTTGGGGGTGGTCACTTCTTCAGACATGCGATTTTTCTCCGTGAAGCTGCGCCTCCAGTTTGCATTCGTCATCGGCCATATGCTCAAGCTGCCGCATCTCCTGATCGCGATAGGCCTGATTGCGGAGAATGAGTTCCTGGAAATCCACTCCATGGGCGTCGAATTCCGGCCCGTCCACGCAAGCGAAAAAGGTCTTGCCGTGCACGGTCACGCGGCAGCCGCCGCACATTCCGGTTCCATCCACCATGATCGGATTCAACGACGCGAGCGAAGGAATGCCGAGGTCCTTGGTCAGGGCGGCGGCAACTTTCATCATAACGACCGGGCCGACGATGATCGCTTCGTGGAACTTCTGGCCCTCCTCCACCCACTTGCGCAGCACGTCGGTGACAAAGCCTTTCATTCCGTAGGTGCCGTCGTCGGTGGAGATCCGGACGTCCTTGCAGGCGGCGCGAAATTCGTCTTCGAGAATCATCAGGTCTTTCGAGCGCGCGCCGATGACGGCGAAGACGTTGTTTCCGGCTTCGGCCGCGGCCTTGACGATGGGAAGCAGCGGGGCCGCGCCCACCCCTCCGCAAACGGCAATGAGGTTGCCCCAGTTCTCGATGTGGGTAGGTTTGCCGAGCGGGCCGACCACGTCGAGAAACGAGTCGCCCGGCCCGAACTTGGCCATCAGAGCCGTGGCTTTGCCGGCCTCCTGAACGATGAGGCGGATGCGTCCGTTGGCGGCATCGGCCTGCACCACGGTGAGGGGGATGCGTTCGCCCCGATCATGGGTGCGGACGATGACGAACTGACCCGCTCGGTATTTGCGCGCCACCAGCGGCGCTTCCACCCAGAACTCGTGGATTTTTTCGGCTAAAACTCGGTGGCTGTGAAGAGGATGCATAGTCTGTCCATTTTCGTACGGTTCACTCACGCGATTCGATCACGTGGATTTCCTTGTTTGTGTCTTCGGCAATCTCGTCGCGGGGCACGGGCCGGGTTTCTTTCGCAGCCTCCACACCGGCATGAAAGGCGCGGAGGTTGTTCTCAACGGTTCCGTCGGGCGCGTGGTGTTGGATGGTGCGAACCATCTCTTCGACCGGAATCACGTGAGGCATAAGATGACACAAGCTGCCGAGCGCCACGGAACTGGTGTACACCATCCGTCCCACCGTCTGCTTGGTAACGGCGATAATGGGAACGCGATAAATCATCTGCGGACCGGGGCCGAGTTCACGGACCAGCGACGGCGCGACCACCACAATGCTGTCGGACCGGAGTTGATGCGAGAACGTGTCCCAACCGCGCTGAGCCAGACAACAGAAGAAGTCAATGGAGGTGAGACGCGGGAAGATCACTTCGTCATCATCAATCAGCACGTCCACGCTGGTCGGGCCACCGCGCACCTGAGCGGTGTAGGTGGGACTCTGGACGGCGTGCCGGCCCATGTTGTGGGCGGCCAACGCCAGCCACTCGCCGGCGAGAATGTTGCCCTGTCCGCCGACACCGGCAAATCGAATTTGATATTTCACCGGGCGCGGCTCCTACGCTTGGGTCACGGGTTTGGATTTCTCTTTTTCGGCGTGTTTCTCGGCGGTTTGGCGGGCTCGCTCCATGGCCCGCTCTTGAATCTGCCGGTAGGCTGCCGTGTACTCCGGCTTGACCGTATCCTTGTGGAGGACACCGACGGGAAATTTGTCGGATCGCTCTTCGACGCTCAGTTTGGCCCACGCCGCCGCCGGCACCGCGCGGGAGCCAATGAATTGAATCAGTTCGGCGGGATCGGGATGACGGTTGCGCCGTCCGTACTGGGTATGGCAGTTGGCCATCACTTCGATGACGGCAAAGCCCTTGTGCTGCAGGCCATTCTTGATAAGCCGCTCGAGGAACACGGCATTGGCGACATGACCGCGAGCCACGTAGGTTGCGCCCGCCGCGATACTCAGATTGCAGAGATCGAAAGCCTGATCGAGGTTGCCGTAGGGGGAAGTCGCGGCGCGGGTCTCGGAAGGCGAAGTCGGCGAGTACTGCCCGCCGGTCATGCCGTAGATTCCGTTGTTGACGATGACGAGCGTGATGTCAATATTCCGGCGACAGGAGTGAATCAGGTGATTCCCGCCGATGGCCGCCGCGTCGCCGTCTCCGGAGATCACGGCCACGTTTTTATCCGGCGCGACCAGCTTGATGCCGGTGGCGAAGGTAAGCGCGCGGCCGTGCGTGGTATGGAGCGTGTTCATGTCCACGTAACCGGGCGCGCGCGACGTGCAGCCGATGCCGGAGACGAGCGCGGTATCGTCACGATTCCATCCGCAGCCCTCGACGGCGCGGATGAACGACTTGACGATGATTCCCACGCCGCAGCCGGGACACCAGATGTTGGGCATCATCTCCGGCCGGAGCCAGGGAGAATAATCAAATCCCACGCTGAGCCTCCTCGATGGTGGCCAGAACGCGATCGGGTTCAATCGCGATTCCGCCGACTTCGTTGACACGATGGATAAGGACCTCGCGCCGCATGGCGGATTTTTCCACCTGCAACGCCAGCATCCCCAGATTCAATTCGGGAACCACCACGGCTTTCACGCGATCCACCAGATCGCGGATGGTCTGGACCGGGAACGGCCAGAAGGTGATGGGGCGAAAGATTCCGGCCTTGATTCCCATCTCCCGCGCCCGCAACACGGCTTCCCGTGACGCGCGTCCGGGCGAACCGAAGGTGATAACGGCAATTTCGGCATCGTCCAGCATGAATTCAAAGTTCCGCTCGATCTGCGGTTGCGCATCCACGATCTTGTATACGAGATGTTCGATGCTCTTGTGGACGATGGCGGGATTGGTGGTCGGATAGCCTTCCTTGGTATGGGCAAGACCGGTGATGTGCAGGTGCTTGCCCTGAAAGTAATCGCAGAAGGGCCGCCAACTGTTGACGCGCGCTTCCGGGTATTCGGACCGCGGCTTGATGATTCCGCATTCCTCGTCGGTGGGGATCCGGAAACTCTCGGTGGTGTGGGCGATGATCTCGTCCACCATCACGTACACGGGAGTGCGGTAAAGCTCGGCCAGATGAAACGCGCGCACGGTTTCGACGTAGACCTCGTGCGGCCAGGTGGGAGTGAGGGCGATGACGGAATGATCGCCATGCGTACCCCAGCGGGCCTGCATGATATCGCTCTGCGCGGGAGCGGTGGGCAGGCCGGTTGAGGGTCCGCCGCGCTGCACGTCAATAATCACGCACGGAACTTCGGCCATCATGGCAAAGCCGATGTTCTCCTGCTTCAGCGACAGACCGGGCCCGGAGGTGGCGGTCAGGGCTTTGGCACCGGCCAGCGACGCTCCGATGACGGCTCCCATCGCCGCAATTTCGTCTTCCATCTGGATGAACGTCCCGCCGATCTGCGGCAGACGGAGGGCCAGATGGGCGGCGATTTCGGACGAGGGAGTGATCGGATAACCGGCGAAGAACGTACAACCGGCGCGAATCGCGGCCTCGGCGATCAATTCATTTCCCGGCCAGAATTCCCGGCCGTTGGTTTGGCTCATTCGCTCTCCTCCACCGGCTTCTTGGCCGGTTTCTTCCGCTCGGGCGCATAGGACGTGATCGCGAAGTCGGGGCACTCGGCCTCGCAGATGCCGCAGCCGTTGCAGGCATCCATCTTGGCCACCTTGACGATGGCTCCTTCCCACCGATCGGGAGCCTCGATCATTTCGAGAGTGCTGGTGGGGCACAGGTCCACGCAAACTCGACAGCCTTTGCACCACGTCTCGTTGATTACGAGAGTGTACAAGCCATCGGACGAAACGGATTTGGAGAGTTTCATATACGTTGACTGTCCGGAAACAAGCCCATCGGGGTTGTGCGGCAATGTCGGCCGCTGTAAAAAGGCCAGAGAACTCTCTGGCCTGAATCAGGTCGGGGGAATCGGGTATTCGAGGTATCCGTCGAGCGAATCAGGGAATCCACAACAGCGAGCTTTCGAGCAGACGTGCCCGGCTGGCGACGACTACCCTGGATGACTTATGTATGATATAAAAATATACCCATTTCATCCCATGAAAGCAACCCGGTTTTTCAATTTGGACGGCTCTGTAATGAAATCTAATTATTTGATTAATATGGTGATGACGTTCAAGCCCTCATCGTGAGATAACTCGACAAAGAGGGTCGGAAAACACTGCCGCGAACCTCTTCAGGCTCGCGGAGAGTCTCGACACTGAAGGTTTGCGTAAGGACGCCTATTCTGCCTTCTGGATGCAGTCCACCGGGCAGACCTCGATGCATCGCGGAGCGTCGAAGTGACCTTCACACTCTACGCAGGCGGCTTCGTCAATGACAAAGATCTCGTCGCCTTCGGTAATCGCGTTGGTCGGGCATTCAGGCTCGCAGGCTCCGCACGCGATGCAGGTTTCGTCAATGCGCATGGCCATAAGGATGTACCTCGAAAAAGAGTAACAAGGGAAGGTTCTTGGGGATCCAATCCGTTGAATAGTGGGGAGATAGGACTCCTTCCGCTTGAATCTTCAACGGACGGCGCAATGTATGAAAAAGCTCGGAAAAAACCAAGCGGTTTATGTCAAATCACCGGCCGGAAGCTCTGGATCGTCTTCATGTAGTTGGCGCGCTCGTAGGCGGCGGGTTCGGCCACCGACTTCTGACTCATGGAGCCTTTCATCTGGGCCAGCGACCGGTACTCGCGTTGTTCCATCCAGTCGGCCACTTCCTTTCGGATCCTCTTGACGGATTCGGGACCGTTCTGGAATATGGCCGAACACAGCATGGCCACGTCGGCACCGGCCATCGTCACCTTGATGACGTCCTCGGCGGTGTGAATGCCGGTCGTCGCGGCCAGATTGCACTTGACGCGCCCATGGAGAATGGCGATCCATCGGAGCGGGAGACGAATCTCCGCGGAACTGGACAGCTCGACGTTGGGAGCCACCTCAAGATTCTCCAGATCGAGATCGGGCTGATAAAAGCGATTGAACAGCACGAGGGCGTTGGCTCCGGCTTCGTCAAGGCGGCGGGCGACGTTGGCGAGACTGCTGAAATACGGGCTGAGCTTGACCGCCACCGGAATCTTAACCTGTGAGCGAACGGTCTTGAGGATTTCGACGTAGTTGCGCTCGACGATCTCTCCGGTCATGAACGGATCGGTGGGCAGAAAATAGACGTTGAGCTCGAGAGCGTCGGCGCCCGCTTTCTGAATCTCGCGCGCGTACTCGATCCAGCCGCCGGGCGTGACCCCGTTCAGGCTGGCGATAATCGGTATCTTCACCGCCTTTTTGGCGTCGCTTATGAGTTTGAGGTACTCTTCGGGACCGAGAACGAAGTGATCGGGCTGAGGGAAGTAGCTGAGAGCTTCGGCAAAACTCTCCGTGCCTTGCGTGGTCAGGAAGTCCAGCTCGTAGGCTTCGGCTTTGAGCTGTTCTTCGAAGAGTGAGTGCAGCACCACGGCCGCCAGTCCCGCGTCTTCCAGACGGCGGATGCCGTCCAGCGTGTAGCTCAGCGGGGAGGACGAGGCGACGAGGGGATGGGCCAGCTTGAGTCCGAGATAGGTGGTCGAGAGGTCCATCGCTTACTTCCCTTCCTGTTTTCCGTTCTTGCCATAGTCGAGCGCGGCGAGCTGCTCGTAGAGACGCCAGCGGGCAGTGGTATCTTCCTGCGCCAAAGCCATCAGGTGTTTGGCGGCGTCGGGCAACATCTTGGTCAGCATTTTGAAGCGCGTTTCGCTGTAGGCCCAGTCGGAAACTTTGATCTTGGGCGGCTTGCTGTCGAGTTGCAGCGGATTCAAGCCCTGCACCGCGCGGCGGGGATCGTAGCGGTAGAGCGGCCACGCTCCGCACTCGACGACCATTCTCTGATTGTCGAGACCGCGGCTCATGTCAATGCCGTGGGCGATGCAGTGCGAATAGGCGATGATGAGCGACGGACCGTCGTAGGATTCGGCCTCGAGGAACGCCTTCACGGTCTGCAGATCGTTGTAGCCCATCGAGATTTGAGCGGTGTACACGTGACCGTAGTTGATGGCCATCATGCCGAGGTCCTTGCGCGGGACGGGCTTGCCGCCGAAAGCGAACTTGGCGACCGCCCCCAGCGGAGTGGCCTTGGAACACTGCCCGCCGGTGTTGGAATAGACTCCCGTGTCAAGCACGAGCAGGTTCACGTTCTTGCCGGAAGCGAGCACGTGATCGAGACCGCCGTAGCCGATGTCGTAGGCCCAGCCGTCGCCGCCCACTCCCCACACCGACTTGCGCACGACCGAGTCAATCACTCCGAGCAGCCGCCGACCGTCGCCGCTCTTTTCGCCTTTGAGTTTACCGCGAACCTGCTCGACGCGCGCTCTCTGGGCGGCGATGCCGCCTTCGGTGGACTGATCGGCTTCCAGAATCTCCTTGACCAAACCGATGCCGACTTTGTCTTTGAGTTTTTGCAGGAGCTCGAAGGCAAATTCGCATTGTTTGTCGAGGGTTACGCGGAAGCCCATCGAAAATTCGGCGGTATCCTCGAACAGCGAGTTGTTCCAGGTCGGGCCGCGACCGTCAAGATTCGTTGAATACGGCGTGGTGGGCAGGTTGCCGCCGTAGATCGAGGAGCAGCCGGTGGCGTTGCCGATGAGCAGGCGATCTCCGAAGAGCTGAGTGAGCAGCTTGACGTAGGGCGTTTCGCCACAGCCGCCGCAGGCTCCCGAAAACTCGAACAGTGGCTCGAGGAACTGCGAACCCTTCACGCTGTTGACCTTGACCGTGCTGCGATCCACTTCGGGAATCGTGAGGAAGAACGTCCAGTTGTCGCGCTCCTTTTCGCGCAGCGGGGGTTGGGGAGCCATGTTGATGGCCCGCAGCCGCACCTCCGCCTTATTCTTGGCGGGACAGGCGCTCACGCACAACGCGCAGCCGGTGCAATCTTCAGGCGCGACCTGCAGCGAGTAGAACAGATCGTCGCGGTCGAAGTCGCGACCCCTGAACTTGGTATAGAGGAACGTCTTGGGCGCGTTCTTCACGTCGGCGGCGGTGAACACCTTGGCGCGGATTGAAGCGTGCGGGCAGACGATCACGCATTTGTTGCATTGAATGCAGGTTTCCGCGTCCCATACCGGAATTTCCAGCGCGATATTCCGCTTCTCGTAGCGACAGGTATTGAGCGGGAAGGTCCCGTCCACCGGAAACGCCGACACCGGAAGATCGTCGCCGTGACCTTCGATGATCTTGGCTAAAGTTTTCTTCATGAACTCGGGCGCATCGGCGGGTACGACCGGCGGACGACTGAAAGTGGAGGTGACTTTGCCCGGAATCTTCACTTCATGGAGATTGGCCAGCGTCTTGTCCACCGCCTCATAGTTCTGCTTGACGACGTCTTCGCCCTTTTTGCCGTAGGTTTTCTCGATGGTGCGCTTAATGGCGGCAATGGCTTCGTCACGCGGCAGAATACCGGAGATGGCGAAGAAGCAGGTCTGCATGATGGTGTTGATGCGCAGACCCATTCCGGTCGCTTCGGCCACCTTGTAGGCGTCAATACAGTAGAACTTCATCTTTCTGGAGATGAGATCCTGCTGCACTTCGCGAGGCAGCGTGTCCCAAACTTTGTCGGTCGGAGCCTGCGAATTGAGCAGGAACACCGCCCCTTCGACGGCGTCGGACAGCATATCCAGCTTCTCGAGGAACACCTGCTGGTGACAAGCGACGAATTTCGAACGATTGATTAGATACGTGCTGCGGATCGGTTTCTTTCCGAAACGGAGATGCGAGACCGTGATCGCGCCCGATTTCTTGGAATCGTAAACGAAGTAGCCCTGCGCGTTGAAATTGGTTTCGTCGCCGATGATCTTGATCGAGTTCTTGTTGGCTCCCACCGTTCCGTCGGCGCCGAGTCCGTAGAATTTTCCGCGGAAAACGTCATCCGGCTCGACACTGAAGTTCGGATCGTATTCGAGGCTGCTGTTCGTAACGTCGTCGAGAATGCCGACGGTAAAATGATTGCGCGGTGAAGGCTTTTTCAGTTCATCGAACACGGCCTTAATCATGGCCGGCGTGAACTCCTTGGAAGAGAGTCCGTAGCGTCCGCCGACGATGCGCGGCAGCGCGGTGAACTTGCCGTTTCCGGCGGTCACGGTCTCGCTGAGTGCGGTGATGACGTCGAGATAGAGCGGATCGCCGGTGGCTCCCGGTTCCTTGGTGCGGTCGAGAACCGCCACCGACTTCACGCTTTTCGGCAAAGCGGCGAGGAAGTGTTTGACAGAAAACGGACGATAGAGCCGCACCTTGACCACGCCGACTTTTTCGCCGCGCTCGCAAAGATAATCCACCGTTTCGTGAACGGGATCGCAGCCGCTGCCCATGAGAATGACGACGCGTTCGGCGTCGGGCGCGCCCACGTAGTCGAACAGATGATAGTGGCGTCCGACGCGGGCGGCGAACTTGTCCATCGCCTCCTGCACGATGTCCGGACAGGCGAGATAGAACGGATTGCAGGCTTCACGGGCCTGAAAGAAGACGTCGGGATTCTGGGCCGTGCCGCGAATGACGGGACGATCGGGTGACAACGCGCGGGCGCGATGAGCGAGAATCAGTTCGTCGTCCATCATGTGCCGCAGATCGTCGTCGGACAATTCGTAGAGCTTCTGCACTTCGTGAGAGGTGCGGAAGCCGTCGAAGAAATGGATGAACGGCACGCGCGATTTCAGCGATGCGGCCATGGCGATGCAGGCGTTGTCGTGGACTTCCTGCACGTTGGCCGATCCGAGCAGACCGAAGCCGGTGGAACGCACGGCCATGATATCGCTGTGGTCGCCGAAAATCGAAAGCGCGTGGGTGGCTACGGTGCGGGCCGAGACGTGGAAGACGGCGCTGGTGAGTTCCCCGGCGATTTTGAACATGCTGGGGATCATCAGCAATAGGCCCTGCGAAGCGGTGAAGGTGGTGGTCAGCGAACCGGTCTGCAGCGCGCCGTGCACGGCCGCCGAAGCGCCGCCTTCGCTCTGCATCTCAATAACGGTGGGGACGGTTCCCCAGATGTTGCGGCGTCCCATCGCGGACCATTCATCGGCCCACTCTCCCATATTGGAGGAGGGAGTGATCGGATAGATGGCACAAACCTCACTGATGCGGTGGGCGGTATTGGCAGCCGCCTCGTTTCCGTCAATCGTGAGAATCGTTTCAGACATAGTGTACTCCGGAGAATCTGGCTCACAGAAGTTGGCAAAGCATTAGCGCGGCAATGTAGTCATTCCCATCGAGAAAATCAACCAAGATGTGAAATAATTCCTGAATAAGACTGTCCCGGCACAGTCTGGACTTGTGCTTCTACTTTCTTGATTCTCTTTAAGTAATGGATATTGGGCAATTCGGGGGGAGAGGCATAGAAACACTCCGGTGTTAGCCCGGCACTCCTGCGGTCAATGAAAAGCCCCCGTCGCACAAGGCGGGGGGCTGCCAAAGACGGATTTGTATCGAATCGCTGAGCTATCGGATCAATACCATTTTCTTGGCGGCGAAAAATTCTCCGGCTCGGAGCTGACAAATGTAAACGCCCGATGCCATGGAATATCCGGACGTGTTCTTGCCGTTCCAGATGATTCGATGCTCGCCGGCCGGTCGTACCTCGTCCATCAACTTGATCACTTCCTGTCCGAGGAGATTGAACACCCGGAGTTCGACCCGCACGGCGGCGAACAGATCAAACCTGATTTCCGTGTTGGGATTGAACGGATTGGGATAGTTCTGGTAGAGAACGTGACGCAACGGCATCGGAGGAGGCGAATCATCGTTTGCCAGACCGAGGGCAACAATGCGTTGTCCGTAGAAATCATACTGAGCAGAGGCGGATTGCTGGAGGTCCTGCGACCAGAACACGACGGCGCTGCCATCCAAACCGGGAACAAGAACCGGAGACACGTCGGCATTGGCGGCGGTGTCGCTGATGAGGCCGCCGATTTCCGGAATCCAATAGGGATCCGGCCCCGCCAATCCGTCGCCGTTCAAATGCGTGGCGGAGATGTGCGACTTGCCGAGGCCATCTCCCACGTCCTCCCAAGCTACATATACGCCTCCGTTGTAATCCGAGACAACCGCGGGATTGAGCTGGTGGCCGGGTAGGTTGCACACGACTTGGCCGCTGTCACTCCATAGACGAATGCCTTCCGGAGAGATTCTCTGTGAGTAGATGTTGGTTAGGCTGGGGTCGTTGGTAACACCGTCTTTCCACACAACGATCAGATTGCCCGCATTGTCGAGCAGCGGCCGGGACTGTCTTTGTTCGCTTGCGCGTAGGGAAACCGGAATCCCCCGGTGCTGCCATAGCTCCGTCCCATCAGCGGAAACATGCTGAGCATAGACTTTCCGGTAATATGGCGCGCCAACCGTTTTGAGCCACGTGCAGTAGGCGCCACCTTGGCCATCGGAAGCCAGTTTGGGTTGAATGGCTCTCCAGGAATCGGCGGAATCACTCAGGATAACCGTCCAGAGGATGTTTCCGTCTGCGGTAATGCGTGCCAGACGGTACTGGGGTCCCGCTCCTTCCCACGCCACCAGGCAACTGCCGTCAGTTGCCGTCACGACCTTGGATTCATTCATCTGGTAAAAAGTGATAGTATCCAGTTGAACCGGAGCGGGCCACATCCGCTCGCACTCCGAATTCATTCGCATCAGGTAGAATCCATCGGTTGGATACCAGAGCGAGAAGGCGACATAGCAGCCACCCACGCTGTCGGCGGAGGCCAAACCACCCGATTCATATCCTACATCTGCATCATCCCAAACCGACTTGGCCGTTCCATCGCCCATGACATGTCCATCAGCGGAAACATGTGCGAGAAACGCAGCATATCCGTCTTCGTCGTTACCCGCACCGAGCAATGCGAAGAAACCGCCGCTGCCATCCGCACAGGCTTGGCTCGCATAAGCCCAGTAGTAGTATGGATTCATGCCGGTCGTGTCGGGAACGATGATTGCCGTATCGGCGCTCAGCGTGGGCTGGCCCTGAATGTCGAGGATTTGATAGTACGTCTGCACTCCTGCCGTCCAGAACAGGGCGGTGCGCCCATCGGCCAAGGGAGCGGCGTATCCCTCGCTACCGGTGCTGGGCGGATACGACACAACGGAACGCCCTGCATCCCCAAGTAACCGCGTCCCGGTGGCGTAGTCCAGTTTCTGGAAAGAGAGCTTTCGACCATCCTGACCGTACAGCCCGCCCGCAAAGACAGTCAGGAAACCATCACCTTGAGGTACGATGGCTGGCATCTGTTCATCGCCCGGCACAAGACAAACCTGAACTGCTCCCTGCGGCCAAGCGTTTTGTCCGGCGGCATTGAGGCGAATCGCACGGATGTTCCGACCCACATACACTATTCCCTCCGGCCACCATTCCCACGCCGCAATCAGTCCGCCTTGTCCGTCACTGACCTGATGTGGCATGGATCCGCATAGCAGCGTCCCGTTCTCTCCCCACAAGGCCGTGCCGCTTGGATCGAGCTTTTGACCATAGTAGTTACTCCCCCCACGGTAGTCACCCCATGTCAGCAGACAGCCATCACCCACGCCACCCGACACACTGAGAGCGACGCTGACACCGTACTGCGCGTCGGGAGCGGTGCACACCGGAATGCCGTTGGGCGTCCATTGCCTCTGCCCGGTGGCGTTCAAGTGCTGAGCCCAGATATCAGCGAAGTAATTGGTCCCATGCTTCCATGAGATGTAGCAGCCGCCACTGCCGTCCGGGGCAATCGCAGGATAGGAGTTGCTGTTCAGCGTGTCACAGGCCGTGATCGTTCCCCAGGGCTGCAAACCAGCCGTGGTTACTCGACTGGCTTTCGGCCTGGCCCCTTCCGTCCATGTGAGAATCATCCCACCGGAGCCATCTGTTGCTGCCGCATACGTGTCGGTGCTTTGACCGTTTACATAGATGTTTGGCCACGCGGCCACGCCCGTACTGGTGATGCGCTCGACGAAGACATATGAGCCGTAACCAACACGCCCGACCCAAGCGAGCATCGCACCACCGGCTTCATCAGGAA